>GG697239.1 GCA_009387755.1 Candidatus Micrarchaeum acidiphilum ARMAN-2 | reverse complement strand
GCGGTGTCGACTGTGGTGAATCGTCCATTGGCGGATAACTCGGGTATCTGTGTGTGCCTTGGGGCGCTTGTTGGTCCCGCGCTTTGGCCTTGTAAGCGCTCTTTTGTTTTTGGGACTTTCCCCTGGCCTTTTTCCGCCCCATTTACTTGGCCCTCCGGGAACGTTTCAACGCGGTACTGGTAACCGGGTTCCCTTTCCCGTTTACCTGCGACCGATCTGGTTCGATGGCCCGGTCGTCAGGCCCTGGGCTTACTTTTCGATAGGGTTTATGGGTGAAGGAAAGAGGAAGGCAAAGGTTCCGATAAGTAAGGCAGGGCTATGGCTTTAAATATAAAGGGTTTTAACTGCGTATCATAAGTCGGCAACCCGAAGGTTTTATTAACCTTTAAGCGCATATATTTCTGTTCATTATCATAAATGATAAGGAAATGAAACAATATAGACCAGTGAGGTTTGCATGGCGAAAGGTTCTTGGCATGGTGGAATAGATGAATTATGAGGATTTCGTTAAGGTGCTAGGAGCGTCAAGGACCCAGGTATTTTCACTGGATGATGCGCAGAGGATCCTCAACTGCAAGCGGGCTTATGCATCCCTGTTTGTAAGCAGGAACATCAAGAAGGGAAAGCTTATCCTAATCAAAAAGGGAACGTACGCAATGCCATCAAGCGGATATGCGGAAGTCGCAACCAACATCGTTAAGCCATCATATATGAGCATGGCTGCAGCGCTGTATTATAGGGCATTGGTTGACCAAATGCCAAATGAGATAATTGTGATAAACCCCATAATGAGCAGGAAAATAATGCTAAAGATACCAGAAGGCACATATGCAATCAGGATGGTAAAGGTGAAACCCGAGAGAATGTTCGGATTTGCAAGGGAGGAAAGCGGAAAAGGTTTTGCATATATCGCGTCGCCGGAGAAGGCAGTAGCCGATGCGCTGCATATGCCAGGGTATTGCCCAGAATCATATATAGATGATGCACTCATAAGCGGGAAAATTCGGGTACATAAAACCTGCTGCTCTTCATTCCGTGTTCATGCCAGGCCTCGACGGCGAGAAAATGTCCAAGTCAAGGAATAACTGCATATTCTTGTTCGAAAGCGAAAAGGAGATAAAGCGCAAGATAATGAGCGCTTTCAGCGGAGGGCAGGCCAGCATAGAGGAGCACAGGAGGCTAGGAGGCAATCCGCATGTTGACATGGCCTTCCTTTATTTGAAAAGCTACTTCCTCACCAAAAAGGAATCCGAGGATGTGTCGGAAAGATACAGCAGTGGTGCGATGCTGAGCGGCGAGATGAAGAATATGCTGTTCGAGAAAGTGATTGAGCGCATAAACAAGCTTAAGGAGGCATATGAAAAAGTAGACGAATTGTATAAAAATGCAGAAATGGGAAATGTGAGGTTATATTTCTCTATTTGGAACTTGGGCGAAACAGTAGGAGTTTTCGACAAGCACAGAAAAACTACCGATCCGAAGTTAAGCACACAACTGCTGCTTAGTGAAAGCATGAAGCTTTTGGTTGCCGGGTCATTGAGTATTTTGGATGTGTCTAGCGACATAATTACCCATTCGATAGATTTAGTGCTAAAACACCATATCTATATTGCTGATGCCCTACAGATAGCCACTGCCAGAAAAATACAAACAGGCAGGTTTGCAACAGCAGACAAACTTCTATCCGAAATAGCAGAAAAGGAAGGCTTTAAGGTAATAAAGCTTAAAGGATAATTTATAAGATAACTAAAATTTCTATAAAAGCATTAGCCATGCATATATGTATGACGCATGTACATTAAACGTAATACATAAATAGTTTTCTTACTATGAGTTAATCGGGCGAATTGTTATGGAACAGACAGAGGTTATTACAATACGCGTTCCGAAGGGCACAAAAGCATTGATGAAAAGAGCAAAAATAAATATAAGTTCGAGTTACAGATCATATTTGAATGCAAGCATCAAGTCTATGAAACTCCATAAGCTCCTTAAAAAGATACACAAAGACGCGGCAAAAATAAAGGTCAGGGGCGACAGTACGCTGTTGATTAGAGAAGACCGTGATTCCAGATGATTGTCGCTGACGCAAACGCATTGGTAAAGTTATTTATAACAGAGAATTATTCTAAGGAAGTTAGTAAAATCTTCGATGATCTAACGTCAAAAAATGAACCCGTATTAGTGCCGGATATTGCACTTCCAGAAACAATTAGCGGGCTCTGGAAACATCTTTTTATCATAAAGGACATAAACAAAGTGCAATTCAATAATGCATTAAAAAACCTTACTTCGACATGGGAACTTCTATCGGTTGTCAGATCAAAGACCGTTGTGAAGGACGCCGCCCGGATTGCTGTCGATTATAGAATATCGATATATGATGCACTTTATGTTTCATTGAGTTTATCTAGAAACGCAGCGTTGCTTACATTCGATGGTCCAGTAAAAGAAAAGCGGGAAGAGTTAGGTATCAAATTAGTAGATATATAAAACTCTTTTAGAATTTCTATGAATGTGTTGGTAATTCTATGAAAGTTCTTTTCGTCTGCAGAGCCAATGTCGGTCGCAGCCAGATGGCAGAAGCTATATTTAATAAGCTCTCCGACGGCAGGGGCACCGCCGGCAGCGCAGGCGTGAAGCCCGGGGATTACGAAGGTTGGAAGCTTGGCCGAGGTAAGGCCCAAGGTCACAGAGTACATGAACGACATTGGCATAGACGTCTAGAACAAGATATCAAAGCCGCTAACCAGGGAGGGCGTCGACGACGCAGATTTTGTCGTGGCTATGGTCGCCAAGAACGATCTTCCGGGCTATTTGCAGAAGTCGGACAAGCTGATACTATGGGATATTGTTGACCCAGAGAGCATGGATTATGACGGGCATGTTAAAATAAGGGACATGATTTACAAGAAGGTTCAGGTGCTCGTAAAGAATATAATCAAATAGTTTTAGAATTTCTATTAAAGTGTTAGGATGATTTCAAATAAAACTTTAGAAAGTAATAAAGTTAAAAAGCATTCAAAGAAACGATTTTCTCCATATCAGAAGCAAGAGGAGTTTTTATTTATAGGGCTTATAGCTATAGTTGCTATATTACTTTCTGGAATATTGTTTGAACTTTCGAGTATCCAGATATTGTTAGTTGAAGTTCCAAATGCACAAGTTAGCTCCATAGCCGGAGGAATAGCAGCCACAGTGAATGTTGCTAAGGCAGTAACCATTGGGGTCATAGTGTTTTTGATTATGGGTATTATTTCATTTGTAATGGATATAAAGCGCGTAGCAATAGTATGGGTATTGCTTGCTTTAATTATTACATTATCGCTTTTTTATAGCATTACGTTTAAGTCCTAAAATTGTTAAAATTCCATTTAAATAAAAAATTAACAATGCGACTGATTAAATTTAGTATTTCCATCTTTCTGAAACGAAAACGTGCTTTGGAAAAAGCTCTTCTTTTAGATTTATGGAAAACGGGGCTTTCTGGTTAAGCAAGGGTGATTGTGCGCCAAACCAGTTTAAAAAATGGCACTTTTTCTCTAAAGGCCTTTTTTGGCTCAAAAATATGAAATAAAAATAATGATTTTCGTTTTTATGGAAGCGTTTATTTTTGGCATAGAAATGCACCAAAATACTGGTTTTAAACGTAAAGTTGCAGAAAAATGCCTTGCGCATTTGAAGCGTATGGTCATTAAATCGTCATTACAATGTAATCATATGGGCCCTGGTCATGATTGATTACAGCTCAAAATTGCGCGATTTATTGAATGTCCTTAAATTTTGGCCGAATAAAGTGATTTTAGTCAACCGAATTCACGAATTGCTTAAAGATGTTTAAAAAGTACCTTACGTAATGCCACGGTGAGTTAAATTGTGAAACGCCATGCTCCCTAAAGTGATATGGAACAGGGATTTCCTTGATTCTTAAATTGCTTTTTATAGCCCTAACAAGGAACTCAACCGCCCAATTACGGTTTGAGAGAAATAACACTTTATTCAAATATTCAGATTTGAATGCTCTAAACCCCGAAGCGACATCTTTCAATCCGTATCTTGGGTTGATGAAGGCGAAACCTAATGTAAGCAGCTTTGCCCCTGCAATCTTCAGTGGAGACGTGACTGGATTTCTACCACCGCAGTATCTAGATCCTATAACAATATCGCTTTCGTTGTTTTCTAATGGCGCTATCAGGTCACGCAGGTATTCCGCCGGATGTTCGCCGTCAGAATCCAATTGAATTATGTAATCCGGATTAAAAGATTTGAGAAACTCATACCCCTTTTTGATTGCGCCGCCGATCCCCAACGACTTTTTGTTACTTATTACGCTGACGTTAAACTCCATTGCCTTTGCCATTGTGCTGTCAGTGGACCCGTCATCAACAAATACATTGAAAAAATTTCCCGGGATACTGTTTTCGGCAGATATTAATTTTCTTAAGACCTCTGGAACAGTCTCTCCTTCGTTTTTTCCGATTATTACAACGCCAAATCTTGGCGATGGCGGGTTCGTTTTCATTTCTTGGAGCTTTACTATATTCAACTTCTCCGCGGCTGGCATGTCTAGCCCAAGATAGTCATCAGTACGCAGTAGGCTAGCAGTTGGATCTAAGGCTGTGTTAGCATTCGCAGATTCAGCTCCGCACAACAAATTTTTTGCTTTGGGGCGGTTGAGTTCGTTTGGGGCGGCTTTAAGCCCATCCATTCCAGAACCGTCTTTATGCTGCCTTTTATTCTCGAATTGTGTCACCTAATCATACATTGCGGCGTTGCATTTTAGTAATATTTTATCAGATATATAGCACTTTGCGCGTAGAGTCGCATGCTGCATAAAATGTATCGCATGCAATGCAGCCATAACTAACGCGACAATCCAAATTGTATCTAATATAATATCAGTAATTCTAATATATTATTATAAAACTAATGATATCTTTGGTTTGGGCGGCTTTATTGCTTTGCTCTATACGTTGTTTACATTCTTAAAAGTATTATAAGGCTAAAAGGAGAATTGAAGCAAATTATTCATCTTCATAGAATATTTGCACGGTCGGTCTTTGTTTTGCTATTTGCTCCCTGGCTTCAGCAGATACAGGACTTTTAACAAGCTCACCCTTATCATTTTCGTATTTAGAAATTTTTCTTTTCTTGTCCTTTTGAGCCTTATTCGGTTCTTCAGGTTCACAATCAGCTTTGCTCTGAGGTTGCCTTATCAATTCCATTGAGACTGGACTTCTGGCCAATTCCTCGTCGTACGCCTTGTCATTCTGCGGCCTTTTTTTGAATATGCTCATTGTACCACATACTGCATATATGTCTTAAAAACTAAAAGCTTTACTACCCAGAGCAAAGGCAAGAACATGGAAGCAGTAGTTTGCTTTATTCGCAGAATATATTAGATATTCTAATAATTATTTAGATGAGTAAAGGGTTGCACTTATTTTAAGAAAGTGATAGTACTGGTTCGAGTTTTACAGTAGATGATTCAAAAGTATATTATTATGGGACTAGATTATGAGCCACCCTAAATACTGACATATAAATACCAACATGTAATTATTATGCTTTAAATAACACACCCAATGGTTTTGTTTCACAAAGCCCACTAATAAAAGATGAGGGGTCAAGCAACTATATTGATATACCTTCAGAACCAATTGTAATAAATAATTTATATCCATCTTCACTTTCAGATGTAAATGGATATATATTTTATGAAAAAGACAGTGGCTGATAAAAATATAATAAATATAATTAAAATTATGACCTTGAAGGATATAAAATTTCTGTTTCATTGTAATAAATTCCAATTAAGCCAGAACTAATGTTAAAAAGAAATGCTTTATTATTTGCTTCATTAAAAAAACTTATTGCAGTAGAATTTGGTATTCCTGTTGCTTGTGTTAGATACCAGAATACTCTTTTTCCAGTGACTGATGAATTTTGTATTTTTTCTGATTGAACTGTATATGGAGCTTCTATTGTAACATTGTGATAATTTGCATCAATAAGTTGTAAATATACAATTTTCCCAATTAATGATGGTATATATGATGAACCATTTACAAAATTATCTGTAATATTAAAATAAGTTGGAATATAAAATTGATTATATTTTATTAGATAAGTGCTTGTTCCTTGTGTTGAGAACAAATATTGATTCATGTAGTTTGATTCACTGTTTGTTGAATTTCCTGTAAAAAGTATTGTCTTATTTATTGGCTCATTATACTTCTTTGTTATATTTAATGCAATCTTGTATTGTGAGCTATAATTTGCATTTACATTGTTCCCATAAGAACTGTTTATAAATTGATAATTTGGCAATGTTCCAGATGATAAACCAGGTATCTCGATTATGCTTTTTACTCCAAACAAATTAAGGTAATATAGGATCAGGCCTATTATAACAAGAATAATCAAAAAACCAAATAACTTTTTCAATAATCCCATTTTATCAATCTTTATAAGTAATTTAATATTTTATAAAACTATGTTAACTAAAAATTTGATATAATCTGTTTTTATAAATTACAAAAATTAAAGTACTTGAATATAATTTTTGATCTTCGTTTTATATTCGCTTTATCTTTTTATTTGCATTAACCATTTTTAGCGTATTCTGAAAAGCTTTTGTCAAATCTTTTCAGATATTCTTTAAACTTCCTTTTGCCGAGCCTCTTTCCTATTGCTGGATAAAGTTCTTCTCTTATTGGCACCTTTAGGTACGGCATATCTATTACTGTCTTTTAGAGGTCCGATACAGGAACCCAGAAACTGCCTGCTTTTATTGTGCTAAAGCCGAAAAGAAGCATGCTTTTTATCCTTACTACTTTATAGTTTCTGCCTTAAATGACCTTATTCCTGTCCTTACTTTTCTTGTAGTCATTACTATGTTGTTTGTTGCTTGTTCCGATATGCCTAAAATGCTTAATGCTTTTTCGAGTCCATAATAAAATGGCCTGAATGCAAAACCAACGACTATTGCATCATCGTGAAATGTGTATACTCCCTTCGTTATTCGCTTTATCTTATTGGATGCATAATATTTGTGCAGCATGAGCCTCAAATGGCCGCTAGTTATGCCTTTTTTCTTCAGCGCGAGCTCAGCATCCCTAAAGGTAAATACAGGGTAGTCCACGCTGTTGAATAAACTCTCAAATATTTTAGTATATTTCATTTGAAGCAGTAGCCTTTATGTAATTCAGCATTATATTAAAACTTGGAGCAACGCCCACATATACGAGTTCCTTAAGTTGCTTTTCGTCTTTTGGAGGTGTTATAGATTTTAAAAATGCCCTTAGTTTTCTTTTCACCTTCTTATCTAGGTTATATTATAATATAACCTAGGTAAATATAGAGGGCTATCGATTAAACCCAATAGTTTTTAAAAATGGCCTATTGCCGCAGTGCCTTCTTATTGTTTTAATCCAAGCGCAAGATTTAGCTTTGAAACTACGTCGACATTTTCGGGAAGATCTCCTATTAGGTAAGATAGCTCCGATTTCCATTTCATTTTGTTTAGCGCTGAGCTTATTTTTTCCCTAAGGGCCTTTTTGTCAAATGCCTCATTGCGTTTTTCAAGCTTCTTTAAAAGCAGTTTTTCGTTGTATCTTATTTTCCTTATGGCAACAAGATAATAGGCATCGTATATGTCGCGCATCTTATCCCTCTCGATTATTGCTGCAATTTTTTCCGCAAGAATCTCTTCCACGCCCATAGTAAGAACGGAAAATGTAGTTATGTCGGGGTAAATCGGCGACATGTATTTCAATACAGGCTTTTCAATAATATCATTTCTGAGGCTTAAATCTACGCTTATGTTCTGGAGCTGGCCAAGTGCCTTGTTGAGCGGCCCTGCAACTCTTATTATGTAGTTAATACCAAGAACGACACCCTTTTCCTTTTTGGCCCGCCGCTCCTGCGAGACTACTTCATATTGCATACCAAAGCGCTTCAGTGCAATAGAGATTCCGTCGTTTATTGACTTTCTAGAACGAGTGTCGTTAGTTCCGGAATATGAAAAATCCAGGTCTTCCGAAAACCTATTGAGCCCATAGAAATATTTAAGTGCGGTGCCGCCCTTGAAAACTAGCTCGTTCGAAAAAACGGAGCATATCTCATCAAGCAGCAGGGTGAGTAAGTAGTCCCTTTCGAGCTGCCTGGAATCCCTGAACCTGCCGGCAAGCTCAACCAATGTTTGCTCATCTATCATATAATCGCTCTTGCTGTAGCTTTTTGTGCCCTTGGCTTTTCCGCATTTATTAGCGATTCTACCTGCAAAGCAACTTTTTTAGACCCCATTTTGCGTGCAAAGTCCCTTAGTGCATTGGCATTAAGCATGCCGTTGCGCAAAGCGTTGTCCAGTGCTTCCGAGACATATGAGTATGGAGGGGAACGGAGATAAAGCGAGTCAACTATTGCTTTTTCAACAGTAGCGATATAAGCCCCAGCGTTCTTATTATAGCCAAAGAACCTGCTTTTTGGAAATGTAACAAACTCTATTGTAGCGCCTGCCACTTTTAAGCTCTTGTGCCTTTTGATTGTAACAACAGTATATTTTACTATCTCTTGTTCTACTAAAGAATAGTACCTAAGCGCAGCAAATCCGCTTACATATGAAGGAAAAACTATTTGCGAAGCAATTTCATATATGTCAATATTTCCACTTTTTATATAGTATTTGCCACGCTCTATTCTTTCTACTTCCTTATTTGCGGAAAGAAGCTTTGACGCATAGCGCTTTGGCTTCCCCATAGCCTTTGCTGCATCGTTTATGCTGAATACCCTTTTGTTGTGGGCTGCCAAGCCGGCGAGTATTTCGTGCATGTTGTTGTATGCCATCTTACCATTAAAATTATAGTGTGGAAATATATTTAATTGTATGTATACATATCACCACATTTGTGGTTATAAGATTACATAAAATTAATAAAATAAGATAAAAACATTTGAAGTTAGCTGCCACAAAAGCCCCTCCGACTTTTTTGATTGAGACGACCCTGTCCTTCTTGAAGCTTTTTACAGTCAAAACGTAGCCGTCTTTCATTTTCAGGGCAATCTTGTTCAGGTGCTTGTCTACGCTGCGTATCGGGATCCAGGGCACCATATCACATGAAGAATGTACGGAATAGCTAGAACTTTCTGATGCATGCAATTCCTTTGCCATTTGTGAGCATGTTCATGCCGTTTTTGTATTCTATTCCAGATTCAAAGGGCTGCTCCTTCAGGAACTGGAATCCGTCAAGGTCGTAGAATATCACGTTCTTTGAGGAGAGTGCTACGGCAAGGCTTGCAGCTATCCCGAGCTTGCTCTCTATCATGCAGCCAACCATCGCCTTTATCCCATAAGCCTGCGCAGTGAACAGTGTTTTCTGCGCCTGGCGCATGCCTCCGCTCTTGGTAAGCTTGACGTTTACATAATCGGCAGCGTCTGCAATTATCGCGTCTATAACGCTTCTTGGGCTCACTATGCTTTCGTCAAGCATTATTGGGATTCCCGTCTGCTTTCTTAGGTACGACATCTTTGCAAGCTCCCTGTAGTCCATAGGCTGCTCGAAGAATGCTGCGCCTACGTCGTTCAGCACCTTGCCCACTTTTATCGCATCCTGAAGCGAATAGCCCTGGTTGGCATCCACATAGAACTTCTCCCCATTAAGCCTCTCAGAAACCGCTTTTATGCGCGCTATGTCAAGCCTTGCGTCAACCCCTATCTTCATCTTTATGTCCTTTGGCTTCTTTTTCTGTATCGCTTCAAGCTGCTTTATTGCATCTTTTACGCTTCCCAGTGTTATCGTCATGCTAGTTTCTGCAGGCTTCATTGATCCTCCGAGAAGCTTTGTGATGTGCACTGAGTTTTCCCTTGCATATAGGTCATGTGCCGCCATTTCTATTGCATTCTTTACTGCGCTGCTGCCGTGTATTATTTTTGTTATGCTTTCTGAAAAATCCTCTATGCCGTCGTAGGACTTCCCGTTTATAGAAAGCAGTATGCTCTGCGCGGTTTCTATAGCAGCGCCGGTATACTCTCCTGTGATTTCAGGTATGGTGCTGCATTCGCCGTAGCCCTTTTCTGATTTTCCTTCTAGTTCAACGAAAAGCCCGTCGAAATCATACTGCGTGCCTAGAGATATCGAAAACGGCTCTGTCATGGGCGCATTTACCCTGTATAACGATGCGCCTTTGATTTTTACATCCCCGATCGAAAATGCGCATTTTACGTTCTTTTGAATATTCTTCATTTATTCACCCAATACTGCCGATATTCTATTTATGCCTTCATCCAAAGTCTTTTCGTCTATATATGGGGGCGGAGTTATTTTTACTATGTTGCTTTTAGCCCCTACAAGGGAGCACACCACACCTTTCTTAAGCAGCTTGGACCTTAGCTCATATGTGTAGTCTGTCAAAGGCTTTCCATTCTTTGTCAGCTCCACGCCAATCATAAAGCCAATGCCCCTTACGGATTTTATATTATTGTTGCTTATCGAGCTTAGACGCTTTATTATCTCCTTTCCTTTTTTCCTTACGAAGGAAAGCCTTTTTTCAGTCAGGCCTGAAATGGTCTTGACCGCTGCGCGCGAGCACAGCATGTTTCCTGATTGCATGCCGAATGCGCCGTTGTACGATATGTTCCAATTCCCGCCGTAAAGGACTGCAGATAGCGGAAGCCCTGCGGCCATTCCCTTGCCAATGCATATCATATCCGGATTAAGCCTCTTTTTTAACGAAAGAAGGAGCTCCCCGCTCCGTCCCATTCCAGTATAAACCTCGTCTATCGCCATGTGCATATGGTGCTCCGACGCAATCTTCCTTAAGCTGCTTATGAAGCCGTCAGATAGCACGTTGACTCCTCCGTCAGACTGGACGAGCTCGAATATCAGCGTTGAGCCTTCTATGTCGAATGCCTTGGCAGCATCGCTGATGAGCTTCTCGTTATGGCTCTGCACATTGCTCTCTTCTTCAGGATCCTGCGGGACCTTAAGATGCACCATTTTGTTTCTTTTGTCTATGCCTGCCCCGTTTGATGCCCTATATGATAGATAGCCCTTTCCATGGTAGGCGTTCTCCAACGCAATTATTGGCCTTTCATATCTTGAAAGCGTGGCCTCGCAGGCTTCGGTTCCGGATGTGCAGTACACCACATTCTTCATTCCAGATATCTGCTTCAGCATTTTGGTGAGGCGTTCGTTCCATGCGCTTCTAAAAACAAGAGTGCTAACTGGGGAAACTAAATCTACGCTTTTAAGGAAGTCGTAGCCAGTAGTCATTGCAGAGCCAGAGAAATCGAGGTATCGTTTTTTTCCGGCCAAGACGTAAAAGCGGTCGGTGCCGTTGACCACGAAAGGGAAGCCCCTGAATTCCGGCACCACCATTTCCCTTACCTTATGCTGTCCGTAGGATGCGCCCTTGTAAGCAGAGGCTCCATCTTTACCTTGTTGCGCCTGACGTACACTATGGCCAAAGATATTATTATCCATGCCGGGATCATTACGAGCACGGTCAAAAGCGGACCGCTAAGGCCCTGCAGCGAATAGTATATTGCTACTGCCATTATTATGGAGCCCAGTGTCGGAGCCAATACATGGCTCACGACATTCATGCGCTTCAGCCTGTGCATCATTATTGGCAGCGATTCGTTCGTAGCTATGTGGTATATCAGGGTGAATATTGTTATGGCAGTTCCCCATATTACGAACGAGTCAAAGAGCCCGTTCGATTCGCCGTACAATGCGACCAGCGGAACCATAGTCACTATAATCCCTATCACAACAACTGCGAACACTACAAAAACCGACATGTAAGGGCTCCCGTATTTTGGATGCACTTTTGTAAGCGATTTTGGAAGAAGCCCGTCCCTGGCCAAAGCAAATATTGTCCTTGATGCGCTGTTTCCGAACAGTACAGGAGACATGAGCTGAGCTATTTCAACTATTGCAAACGCTATCAGCGTCAGCGCTATTCCGAAATATGCCTTGGTGAGGTACAAGCCAGGCGCGAAGAACTGCAATGCCGTTCCGAGGTTAGGCCCTGATGCAGCTTCTAGCGCATACACCACGAACGTGTCGAACGCCACCATTATTAGCAATGCGGTTACTATTGCCTTCTTCAGCGTGTGCTTCGGGAGCTTGGCTTCCTCACCGAACGACACAATTGAGCCGTATCCGCCATATGCCAGGAATGCGCCTACCACCATGGCAAGGAAGAATCCGTAAAGCCCGTTGGTGGAATTTCCTATGTTGAAGTACTGCGCCCCATTGTACGGGGCCTTTACTATTAGTGCTATTGCAAGAAGCAGGAAGAACGCTATCTGTATTATCCCGAATATGAGGGCAAGCTTCTGGCTTACCTTTATAGAGAAGAATCCTACAATCAAGTATATTATTGGAGTTATGAACGCTATAAGAAGAACTGCAATCAATGGCAGTGAATAGCCGGTAAGAGTCACGAGCCCGGTCCACAGGAACCAGCCCACTATTATGCTTGCTGCTATCATGTCCCCTATTACCCAGAAGAGCTGGTAGAGGCCCATGCTTTTCGAAAGGTATTTGTTGTGCACGCTCGATTCCACGTATTTGTAGTAGCCTCCTGCGTTTGACACTTTGGAGCTGAATATGTATATCGCGATTATTGCCAGGAAAAGCGTTGCACCGCCTACGAGGAATGCTAGCGGAGCCGCAGTTCCGGCGTATGTCATTGCCGTGACCCCAGTAACAGCGAAAGCGCCAGCAGGAAATATTACGCTCACAGCGTAGAATACCAAACCCCAGAAGCCGAGAGAGCCCGACTTAAGCTTCATTCCAGCCATTTATTTACCCCTATCCGTTTATTCCACTATTCAATGCAAATATATAAATAGGTTATTTAAATTCCTTGATGTGGCACCATGCAAAAATAATTGGTGCATTTAACATAAAGTCTGTCATTCGGTACACATTCATTTTTGATGCTGTTCCGCTCGGCCGACACTCTTCGAAGTCATTTGAAATAGCCGTATTTTAATAGCCGTATTTTATGTGCTTCAGGAAACCGAATATGGTGCCAGCTACAAGAAGCGCAAGCATTGCAAATATTGATAAAGACCTTACAATTTAATCGACTGCATTGCGACAGACGTTATTTGGGGTATCATGAATGAGCATAGCAAGGGCTTGGGCAATATTTATACGGATATAACGTCTGGGGAAGCACTGTAAGAAAATGCTCACAATGCCTGCTATGCTCCAAATATCCCTGACATGCTTATGAAGAATATGTATTGGTATCTTATGAATGTAGTTATAATGCCTCGGGGCAGTATTCCCTGCAGCGTTCTAATGTCCCAGCCCTAGTTGCTAATCGCGTCAAGCAGCAGGCAGCATGCCTTGTCCTCAGGTTATGACTACCCCGAGGAACGTCTTTATCGCGAAGCCTATCAGCGCGGTTACAAGCGCAGTGCCAAGCGATACAGCCAGCATCTCGGCTATCCTGCGCTTTATGCCGGTGTCGCTTATCACCGCTATAAGCGTAGATGCTATCGAAAGCACCAGCACCACCGAGACTACTGCTTCGGCTATGCCTGCATAGCCGGATGCGCCAAGTATGAAAGGATAGGTTGCTACCAATGCGCCCAGAAAATAGAACACCCCGGTGTAGTACGCATCTTTGGCAGGGCGCGTGGCGCTGCCGTTCTGCTTCTCCAGGGATTTCTCAACCACAATCTCGGACTTTGAGGACAGGTATGCCCCAGCCGCCATCGAGAGCGTTCCGGATACGCCGACTATTATGCCGGTTATGGCAACTATGAAGCTTGACGATGCAACCATCGCCAGGCCAGTTACCACCGCAAGTATCTCTACCAGGCCGTCGTTCATGCCGAACACTATGGACCTAGTGTAGTCGAGCTTCGCCTCGTGCTTCCGCGTCTCGGCAAGGAGCATAGTTTCATGTTTTTCCTCGTCGTTTATTATGCTGTCGATCTTTGCATGGAAGCTTTGGGGTATTTTGTTTTTGTCAAGCTGCTTCTTGTATGCCAGCAGGCCTATGTTCTCGTTGCGCTCCAGAAGCTTTGTCACGAAGGCTATGCCTAGGGATTTCCTGGCAATGAGATAAAGGTAGAACTTTATTGTTGCGCTATACGGGATACGGTACTTTTCTATTTCGATCCCGGAAACTGAGGCCCACAGCTTTGCGTGCTCCAGTTCCGTCTTCATCAGGGCCTGCACAAGGCGCCTTACCTCCGGATTTTTTTCGTGCCTCGCGATTGTCTTGTACAAATTGTAGTCCGAAATCTCATCCTTGAAAAACATTACTTCGGGCTTCTCCGCCTTTTTTGCCATATGAACACTTTCATCTTTTATTTGCCTGCAACTCAGGCTGATGCTGAAGGAACGTCCTATTCTATTATTTGGCAACTAATTTAATTTTAATCATTTAATTTTAATCGATGCGATGAGGAAGCGAAAAGTAAACCTCGACCAGCTCATTGAGGAGCATGAGGAATACGAGAGGAGGATGGCCGTCGCCGGAGAGGGCGAACCTGACACCGAAAGCACGCCAAAAAACAGGATATTTTTGGGCACAGTTGATAAGTACTTCAAGAAGCTGGGAGTAGCTGCAATAACCCTTGAAGCACCGCTAAGTATCGGCGACATCGTAGAGATAGGAACTATCGACGAAGCAATAAGGCAGAGAGTCAAGAGCATGCAGATTGAAAGGGAAGACGTCGAGACCGCTGAAGCCGGCAGCAGCGTCGGAATAGCCACAAAGTTTCCTGTCGAAGAGGGCTCTGAGGTTTTTAAGATACTTGAATAACAGGATGCGAGCCCGGCTTTGCTACCGTTTCAGTTTTTTAGCAAGTCCTGAAATACTGTCTGGTTAACGTCCTGGTTTATGCCAGTCTCGTTCAGCGAAAGTTCCAGGGTTTCCCCTGAAGTGCCATAGACTATTTTGAAGAACAGCGGCACCGAATACTTGTTCGAAAGGCAGAGCGATGCGTTGTACGTCAAGTTTCCTCCGGTTGAAGGCAGCAGGCTTTCTATTCCGGAAGCGACGCTGCCGAATCCCGCCGCCGTGACATTGCCGCTGCCTGCCGCAAGGTAGCAACCGATACCGTTGTATTCGCGCTGGCCTATGCCCTTTATCGTCATGTTGCCTGCAAGGCCGGAAAAAAGACCGAATCCCTGGCTTGATGATGCGCCGCTGTTTGTTATCCTTTGGCAGGGCGATCCAATAGAAGCCTGTTGCAAGGAATTTGCCGGCAGGCCTATTGAAAGTTTCGAGCACGAATAGCTTGCGTTAGGGGTTTTAAGCACCACTGTGCTTATGTTGCCCACAAGCGCTACGTTCCTGATGGTTAGGTTGGTAAGCGAGTAATTATAGTATTTCAAGAATTCCAGGGATACCGGAGAGGTAAAGTTAAGGGATCCAAGTTTTGAGTTTAGCTTTATTGCAGCCTGCCCGGAATAGGTTACGTTCAGCCTTGCCTGGGAGCTGATGGATGCGTTGATCGCATTTGCGACGCTTGAGAATTGCACTGGCCTGCCGGTTTCAAGCAGGGCTATTGCAGGGCTGGCAGCCGCCTGGCTCGTGATAAAATAGTATGCGGCAAGTAAGATCACCAATACCGCTATAATTGCCAGGGCTGCGGGCCTTCCGCGCGCCTTGCGCTGTGCATTTGGTGTTTGCGCCATTCTTTAGCCCCGGTTATTTCCAGTTTTTCATTTCCTTATCCACAGCCATGCCGTATCCGGCCATCGCGGTGTTTGCGCCCTTCTCAAATGTGAATCCCTTCTCGAACGGCTGTCTTTTTATGGTTATGTTTCCGTCAAGGTCGCTGTACTTTACATTAGACAGCGAAGACGCCACGGCAAGCGCAGCCGAGACCCCGAGCTTGCTCTCCACCATGCATCCCACCATAGTGTCTATGCCGTATGCCTGAGCTACGGACAGCGCCTTGAACGCGTTCCTGATGCCTCCCGCCTTTACAAGCTTTATGTTTATCAGGTCTGCAGCCTCTGTCAATATTGCATTGATGACGCTGTTCGGCGAGCCAATGCTCTCGTCCAGCATTATGGGCACGCTGATCTTCTTCCTGAGCTCCTTGAGCGCAGTGAGGTTCTCCCTGCCCAGCGGCTGCTCGAAAAAGAGGGCGTTGGTCTCCTCCAGCACCTTGCCCATCTTTACTGCATCAGATATGCTGTATCCCTGGTTGGCGTCCACGAAGAATTTCTCGCCCTTCAGGTTCTCCGATATCAGCTTCACTTTTTCTATGTCTGAGTTTATGTCTGTGCCGACCTTTACCTTTATCAGTTTTACGCCGAGCTTCTGAAATTCAAGCACCTCCCTGAGGCTGTCCTTGAGGCTCTCTATTGAAATTGTGTAGCTGGTAAGCATCGGCTTTATCGCGCCTCCGACCAGCTTGGTAATGTGTATGCCGAGGTCCTTGCAGTATATGTCGTGCACCGCCATGTCTATGGCCGTCTTGGCGGTCGTGTTGGAGTATAATATCCCGTTCATCCGGGTTACCAGGTCTTCTATGCTCTCGTAGTTCTTGCCTGCAAGAGCAGAAAGTATGAATTTTGTGTTCTCGAATTCGGAGAGTATGGTTTCTCCTGTCACGTCGGGCGAGGTCGCGCCTTCGCCGTAGCCAACGTAGTCCTTGGAATGCAGCTCCACCACAACTGCCCTGTACTCCACCTGGTTGAAGTTTGCGACATTGAAAGGCTCGGTAAGAGGAATCTTCAGTGCATATACCTGCGCGTAATCGATTTTTATGCCGTTTAGCGCCATCTTTAGCGGTATCTTGAGCGTTTTTTCTATCATTCAATCCAAGTAATTTTGTAGGGCAACTAATTAAAAGCTGCTTATTTGGGCCGGAAATGACTGCCTGCGCTGCTATCTGGTTATCTTTACGTCGTTCATTTCCTCGAGGAACTTGCGCCCCTGGCCTTCCGAGAAGTATTTCCTTGCAGGTTCCAGCATGCTTATCAGGTATTCTGCAACTGCTGTCTTGAGGTCAGCAGGATGCACTTTCCCGGAAGCGAACGCTTCCTCGAATTGGGCGATGCCTTCGAACGACGCCGAGGAGCCGGACTTCTTGTTCTCTATTTCTATAGAATTCCCAGTCCTTGAAAGGAACGGCCATATTATGTAGCGGACCATGTCTATCAGCGGGTTGATCTCCAGCTGCGCCGCCGGGCAGTACGCTTCTCCTATCTTCTTGCGTATTTCGTCTTCGGTGTCATGGATGAATATCGCGCTCTGCGGCTTGGACTTTGACATCTTGATGTCTATCAGGGTGCTTATGGCCTTTTCCCTGTCGCCCGCACCTCTTGCCGCGATTACCTCCTGACGCTGCTGCTCGGTTATGTGCATGCCCATAAGAAGATGCTGGTGCAGCGCAATCGGCTTGTAGCTGAAAGCTCCGGAGCTTTCCAATGCCACCACGTGCGCCTTTCTCTGGTCCATCCCAGCATGTGCTATGTTGACCTTCATGCTGTATATGTCTGCTGCCTGCATCGGAACGTATATCAGCTGCGACAGGCTGATGTCGTCGCCCTCCTTCCTGCCAAGCACTGTGGTGCTGCGCCGCGCCCTGGACAGGGACATCGTCGAAGATACTTTTAGCACGTTTTCGAAGTAGTCGCGACCGAGCTTCTCGTAGAGCTCAGACCCGAGAATGAATTCGGTCTTTTCCGGGTCTCCGCCCGCAGACCTGATAGACACTTTTAGGGACTCCTTGAAGTAGTTGTTGGCAATTCTCTTTATGGTGTCCATGTCTCCGCCCAGTTTCTTGTTGATCCATGTATGGTAGTCGGCCAAAAACACAGACGTCTTTATTCCGGCTTCCTGCAGGTCAGCTATCTTGCCCATGCTCAGCGGCCCCGTGCCAAGGTGCACAAACCCAGATATTTCGAACCCTATGTAGTGCCTAAGGTGCTGGCCAGAGTTCAGAGCCTCGGCCAGTCTGTCTTCTGTGAGTATCTCTTCCGTAGGACTTCTTTTTATAAGCCCGAGGGCTTTTTCGACATCCATAGCATCACAATGCAGGCTCTGCTGCCTGTTGATATTTATTAGAAATGTTATTTAAAGATGCTGTGCATGGCAAAATCCGAAAAGGCTTTTATTTGTGCGATGGCAAACTACCTTGGTGAAATATTGGATAAAAGGCTGCGCTCCTTGGTGTTTACCGCATTCGGGCACTTCTCAAACGACAGCATGTTCCTTGTCTATCCCCTGCTGATAACCTACTATGCCCTTGTGCCCGGGGTCAGCATTGTGCTGCTTGGCTATCTTGCCGTAGTCTACGAGCTGATATACGGGCTGCTGAGCTTTCCCATAGGCAGGATCGCGGACAGGATGCACGACGAGGGCGCCCTCATAGCACTGGGAATATTCCTGCTCGGGCTTGCGATGGCGGCATTTGCCGCTTCGTTTGCGTTCCGCGCGTACATGATAGGGCTCATTTTAGTCGGCGTTCTGCTGCTCGGCTCCGGAACTGCATTTTACCATCCTATGGGAGCATCCGTGCTGCGCAAGTTCTACAAGTCAAGGGCGCCTACCGTGATGGGCGTAAACGGATCGTTTGGCAGCCTGGGCAGGTCCGTCATGCCAATAATTATAGTCCTGCTGGTGGGCTACCTCGGCGAGGCTGGCGCGCTTTCAATCGTGGCGGCGGAACTTTTTATCTCGTCGCTCATAATATACGTTGGACTAGGATTCGTCAACAGAAAGGCAGCAGCAGTGAAGGAATATGTTGCTAAGAAGGCGGCTGCCACAAAGCACAACATTAAAAGAAGTAATGGCTATCTCATGTCCCTGCTGCCTCTCCTTTCCATCATATTTGTCAAGGCCATGTTCATGGCGAGCACCACAACATTCGTGCCAGAATACCTGCTCACTGGCCTACATTCAGAACTCGAGGTTGGAGGGCTTCTCACGTTTAGCTTTGTCTTTGCGATTGCGGGGCAACTGGTTTTCGGGTACTTCACTACAAGGTTTGGAGGCAGGAAGGTGATTGCGGCAACAACCACGCTTTCCAGCATTGCGTTCTTCTTTTTCTTATACGGAGGGGACAATGTCCTGATAATAGGTGCCGCGTATGCAATCTTTGTGTTTGTGACTTTCAATGGTTTCTCCGTAACTTTGGGGTATGTCGGCCAGGCGGTGCCTGAAGAGTATATCAACAGGGCCAATTCCTTCATATGGGGTTTCGGACAGATTCTCGGAAGCGCAGCCGGGGTGCTGCTTTTTACCTTGTTGCTTAACTTCATAAAGATAGACCTGGCGATGTGGATAATGCTAGCCGTGGCAGTGGCAGCGGTAGTGATGCTCCCACTGCTGCTAGTGGGCAACAGAGGGCGCAAGAACTTATAAATATTTGAAACCCGCAGCTTATTTTGGTTTTATGAATAGCAAGACCGTTGAATCGAGGAAGGCAGCCAGTAGCACTCAGCTAACTTTGGATTCGGCCGAATGGCAACCCGCCGCATCGAGGGGCATCAGGCTGCGCGGCGATGAGGCATATGACAGGAATAATACTGCAGCGGTCAAGACGACAAACATCGCCGGTGCGGCTGCCATGAGCGCTTTTGCAGCTGGGACCGGGGCGCTGTTCACGATCACTGGAATAATTCGCAATGTCGGGGAATTTGCCCTGCTTGGCACCGATATAGTAATAGTTGGGACTGCAGCGATGCTGACATCGATTCTGCTTTTCGGTGGCAGGATTGGGAGAAAAATAGACAAGGTGTTCCACCCGGTCAGCGAGGAAAGGCTGGATAGACTTGAAAGAGAGATTATGGAAGGAAAATTTTCTGCTGCGCAGACATGCAAATGCAACGAAAAAAGCAAGTAAGGTGCGGCCATGGCTGAAATAAGGATTAATCTGGAAGACAGGAAAAAAAGGATCGCGATAGACCTGGACGACACTATTGCTGACGTGACTTCAAACGTCATAGGCTTGATTCGGACGGAGTACGGCATAGACATAAAGAAGGAAGACATAACCGATTATAATATAAACCTCTTCGCAAAGATAGGGAAGGACAGGGTGCTGGACGCATTCATTAGGGCATGGGACGATAAATCCAAGATAGCACTTGTGGACAAAGACATTCCAAGGGTAATGGCCGAGCTGCGCAAGGAGTACGTGATAGACATATTCACTGCGACATCCGGAAAGCTAGAGGCAGTGCTTGCATGGCTTTACACAAATAACATAAGATTCGACAATTTTGTGCACCTTAGAAGTAGCAGGGAGAAGCTCGGCTTCTCGGACTACGACGCATTCATAGATGACAACCCTATGGTTGCAGAGCACTATTCCAGCGCCGGCAAGAAGGTTTTTATGCTGAGGCAGCCGTGGAACGAGAGCCTGGCCTTCGCTGCGAGCGGACCTGATGCGAAGATAGTGCCAGTATCCTGCTGGGCCGAAATACTGGCCAAGCTCGGCAAGTAAATTTGAAGCTTTTTCTTCAGGCGGCTCATCTGCGCGTTGAATCGCCGTCTGAACCTGCACCGTCACCATTGTCAATTATTCTCAAGTTCCTGAATTCTGGGGTCGGTTCAAGCTTGTCTACCACGATGATTAATCCGTGAAAAGAGATTGCGCTTTTTCTTATTGCAATCCCTTTTTCAGAGGCGTTTAGCTCGAGTTTCTCATTCATCCGCGATATTTGCCTTCTTACTGCCTTCAATTCTTGCGAAGTTGCATCACTGAGCACCACATCGCATACCTCGATTACCTTTTCTATGCGAAAATTGACGATCGACATTGCTTCCCTGTCGAAGCCGTTATCTAGGTTTATTAGCCCTAGGTACACGTCGTTTACCATCAGCTTCAGCCACTCTACAGAGTCTGAGGTAAGCCTTGACTTCTGCATTTAAACACTTGCTCCATGTTATAATTCACTCGCAACACTTTTAGGGTTTTCTCTGCCAACGCAAAACCGTTTTAATATTTTGCGCGTGAATTATTAGAGGTGCGTAGCATATGGCGTCGAAGTGCATTTTCTGCGAGATAGTTGCGGGCAGGGCTTCTTCCTACACAGTATACGAAGACGAGCATGTCAGGGCCTTTCTTGACATACACCCTGTGAGCAGGGGCCACACCCTGATAGTGCCTAAGGAGCACTATGAGAACATATACGACATACCAGAACAGGAAGTGGCGCATATAGCGATAGCTGCAAAAAAGCTTGCAGTGCTCTATAAGGACAGGCTAGGCGCAGAGGCTGCGAACCTCCTGCAGTCCTCCGGCAGGACCGCACAGCAGGAGGTGTTCCATTTCCACATGCACCTCATACCCAGGTATGCCGGAGACGGGGTAAAGATGGCCTTCCGTGGCGGTGGGAGCCGGAATGCACAGGGCATAGAAGAGGCCTTTGCCATGATATCCGGCAACGAAGGCGTAAAATGATGCAAGGACGCAATTTTGCCAGAATGCGAACAGGACGCATCGCTTTTTAAATACTAAACACTCAATATAATAGGTGGTTTTATGGCAGAAAGGATATCCAACGAAGCGATAAACAGACAGGAGGGCTACCTGTATTATGTGGGCAAGGACGGCTACGTCTGGCAGGTGCCGCAAAGGTCCAACAAGTCTGGCACGAAGAAGAAGATAGGAAACGAGTATGTGCAGAGAGAAAAAGGCTTTATATATTTTGTGGATTCTGACGGATATATAGCAAGGGCCAAACAAGGGCGCGGCAAGAAGTAGCAGCTTCGTCTTCTTGCGGACCGGCGGCTATGCGGCCGGCAAGTTCAGGCATGGCATGCGCATCGGTATGCCATGCACGATTTTTATCCTGCTTTAAAAAATTTCTGCTACCTGATAAATACCTTTCCTAAAAATACTAGCGTGCTGAGTGGTGCAGATGCAAGACGCAAAGCCGAAGGAGAACCTCATACTGCTAGTTGTAGTTATCGGAACACTGATGGCCTCGATAGACTCAACCATAGTCCTGCTCGCGTTTCCAGCAATAACCCAGGCGCTGCATTCGACGATATCAACCATTATATGGGTCATCCTTGCGTACATAATAGTTGTGGCAGTGCTCTCCACGCAGCTAGGCAGGATAGGAGACATATACGGAAGGGCGAAGATGTTCAACCTGGGATTCGCGATATTCACAATAGCGTCTTTCCTGTGCGGCATTGCCCCTACAGACGTAACACTCATACTCTTCAGGATCGTGCAGGCGGTCGGAGGGGCTCTTATATCGTCCAACAGCGGAGCCATAATAGCGGACACGTTCGACAGGAGCAGGATAGGCAGGGCCTACGGATTCACGTCTATGAGCTGGAACATAGGCGCGCTGCTTGGCATAGTGCTGGGCGGAGTGATAACCACTTTCATAGGATACAGGTACATATTCTTCATAAACGTGCCGATAGGCATATTTGCCGTTGCATTGGGTATTAAATACCTAAAGGACAGGACAAGGACCAACGAACGCGTTGACCTGATAGGCATGGCCCTGCTGGGCGCCGCGATAGCCCTCATATCCTATTCGGGCATAGAATACGCCTCTGTAGGTGCCAACGCCGTTAACAGCGCCTTGTTCACAATAGGTGTTCTGCTTGCAATAGCCTTCGTGCTCTTTGACAGGAAGGCCAAGATGCCCACGATAAACTTTTCCATGTTCCACAACAAGGTGCTGCGCAATTCGATGATGGCTGCGCTGTTCCAGGGGTTGGGATTCATGGGGGTCACGTTCCTGCTGATAATGTACCTGCAGGGGGTGCGAGGCTATACCCCGCTCATAGCATCGCTCATACTGCTGCCCGGGTATGTGGTAAGCGGCATACTCTCACCAATCATGGGAAGGTATTCAGACAGGTACGGGGCGCGCAACATTGCGACTATAGGCATAGCCTTCATGGTGGCCGGTGTTGCTTTCTACATTCTGTTCCTGGGAGTCAGCTCCCCGGTGTACTACGTAGTGCTCGGCACAATAATAACTGGCTTCGGAGGCGCAATGTTCTGGCCTTCTAACAACAGCGCAGTAATGGCGAACGTGCGCGGAGAACTCAGGGGCGCGGCTTCAGGGACGCTGCGTCTTTTTGGAAACATGGGGCTGATAGGCAGCTTCGTCATAGCGTTTGTGGCGGCTGCCTCGGCAATGCCAAGATACCTGGCATTCGAAGTTTTTGCAGGCATATCCAAGGTAATAGGCGGAGTTGGAAGAGGATTCGTGAACGGAATGCACGCTGCATTCATTACCTTGATTCTGATGCTTGCGCTGGCTGGGCTATTCTCTTTCATAAGAGGCAGGGAAGACAGGTCAGGCAGCGTAGAAGCAGAGCACAAAGGCAAGAGCCTTCATGGCAAAGCAGAGTAAATTGCGGGTCTTAGATCCTCAGAGTCACGTCCGCAGGAATGCTGGATTGGCATCCGGCTTCGAGCCTTGCATAAGCATGCTTTCGGATGACAGGTATGCTATCTCCTTGAATATTATGTCCTTTGCCTTGTTCGAATTTTCCTGAGTGCGCTTTATGTTTGCAAGCATGAATCTACCAAATGTTTTAGTATAACCCAACGACATCGCATCATACATCCTTGAAGTTTCGTCAGGGCCCGTTATAACGCCTACAATGCTTTCACCATCGGCATTAGTGCCGCTTACAACTATGCGTATATTTTCTAAGTCAAGGCGCTGGAATACCTCAGTGCCTATGCCCTTGAAGTATATTCTTTCCAGCCTTTCCAGGCGCTGGTCGTTTAACTCCTTTTCGAGATAGCTCAGCGACATTTCACGGTCTTGCGCGATTTGTCTCAGCTTTTCGATCAGCGCGCTTTTTGCTTTCAGGGTCTGGCTTTCAATTCTTGCACGTATTTCTTTTGAGCGTAATGCGGAAAATGCCTTTCTTAGCGGAGACTGCATGCGCAGCAACTCGTCTTCCAACTTAAATGCAGAGTCCAAGGTTTCCTCGGATTCTGCCTTAATCTTTGATTTCAACATTCATCCACCAATATGGTTTGTGCCTTTTGAGATATTTATTGCTTTTGAGCGGGTTCGCAAATGGGCCTATGCAATGTGCTTCATATTATGTTTTTCAGTATTATGTACCTTGCGACGGTTACCGCTCTTCCGTAGTCTTCCGCCTTTATGTCCTTGGACTTGGCGCATATGACATCTTTGAAGGCTGCATAAAGGACAGCAAAATCGCGAGAGGCGCTTTCGCTGCTGAACGCGGTTGCTGACTGCGCATCTGACCTTAGCATGCCTTTCGCATTCTTGGGCTTGTTCTTGTAGAGAACTGAATTAGGTATTATTCCGTAGCTCAGGTCCTTTATCATTGCAGCTTCGTCTTCTTTCGAGGTTGAGCTGGCGGAGCGCAGACGCATGGTTTCAATCGAAGCGGCCGCAGCCGAATTTATTAATTCCTCTATCTTATCGATGTCAGATGCAGAAGCGCAGCTGAACTTATCTTTGATTATTTCCCGTATATTGGCACTGAGCGCAGCGCTCTCAAGTTCCTGCTGGGCCTTTTCAGAAGGTTTTGCATTTCTCTTTCGCTTAGGTTTTGAACTGGCTGGCGTGGAAAAACACCGCAAACGCATTGGAAGACTGATTAAATAGCTTATGATAGATTTATAAATCTTTCGTGGCATGCGCTTAAGATGCCGTTATACATGCACTGCTGAATAAATAGCGTGCAGATGAAATCCAAGGAGGCGCAGCTATTTAGGCTGGCTGCCTTGCGCCATTCTTCAAGGCAAATTAAAGCTTAAATCCTCCTTTGCGCTCGCCGCCCAAAAAGCCTGCGGCAAGTCCGGCTGCAAGCCCGCCTCTTGGTCCTCCTCCAGGAGCTGCGCCCTGGCCAGGAAGAGGATTGGCCTTACCTAGCGAGGCTGCGAGCCTCTGCCTTGAAACGCTGTGCATTATTATTTTTCCCGGACCCGTAAACTTGCCCATTATGAGATTTTCATGGCCGAATATCTCTGCCTTGAAATCTCCGACTGGAGCGAAATGTATCTGCATGTTCCCGCTGAATGTGGCTAGATGCCCAGGATCTATAAGCATGGTATAGCCGTCCTGCAGATCGTACTCTATTATGTCACCAGCTACATGCACAAAAACCATGCAGGGACCGTTAAACTTTTCAAGGAACAGTCCTGCGCCTGCCATTGCCCCGCGAAGTGATGCTTTCACGTCTATTTTGCTCGGGTCATTAGTAGCAAGGAATGCCATCTGCTCCACATAGATAGATTCGCCTTCTTTAAGCTCAATAGCCTTGACTTTTCCAGGAATATCTCCGGAAACCGAGACCGTGCTTGTGTCGCTTTGCCCAGTCACTTCAAGCAAAAACGTGGTAGTGCCTGCAAATGCCATTTCAATCCCTTTCAGGAACCCTGCGCCTCCGGCCCACTTGGCATTCATCTGCGCGTCTTCGCTCCTGCTTGCAACCTTTCCGCCATCGACATAAATCTTGTCACCTGTTTTCAGGTTTATGTTTAGAATCTGCATCGAGCCTCCGATTATACTGTAATCCATAGAACTACCAGATTTACTTGCATCTGAATATTTATATTGATTGCTATACTACTTGCTTTGCGGTATTAAATCATAAAATAGAAGCCGAAAAAATAGAACTTTGCAATGCAGGTTGGCAATGTTCTGCAGCCTGCTCAGGCTGCGCTTGTATCCGAGTAGTTGCTATTCACGGCTTGTACGCGCTTTCTACGGCTTCCTTTATGCCGTTGTGGCTGTTCTTCGCTATTGCGTGGCCTATGCCGACTACCACCGCACCCCCGAGCAAGCTTATTCCAAGAGTAAGGGTTGCCGCCACGCCTGCCAAGACTATGGCAGCGCCTGTCCCGACGACTCCTCCAAATTCCAGAAAGTGCCCGCCGAACCTCTTTGCGCCGTTTCGTATTACTGACTTCTTCAGCGTTTTCTTTTCTGAATCAGGTATCTCGTCAGTTTCTTTTATCAACTTCTTTATCTTGTGTCTTTTGCTGAAGTGCGAGTATATGCCGTACGCTACCGAGGCCATGCCGACAAAGGTAAACAGTGCTCCCGTAGCTGCTAGTGCCGGCAAGAAAAGTGCGCTGCCCAGCATTAATCCTGCGCCGAGCAACGGGAATGCGGTTATGCTTACCATCGCCTCGTGTGAGAGTGCGCTCAGCGTCTTTGACAGCTTTTTCTTGTGATTTTCGGCTTCGTCGCTGTGCCTTAGCAGCTGTTTGTTCCTTTCCTCTTCCACAGCAGTCGCCCTGTCCTGCTTTGAAACTTCTGTGGAATTTTTTACGTTTGACGTCTCCTTTGCGCCTGATCCGACAGAATTCTGTTTGGCGCTTTGTTCACCTTGACTTTCGGAAGGCCTTGCAATATTTCCTGCAGGGTTTTCATTTTGATCAACCTTAACTACAATTGATGGCATGACGTTTCACCGTTGAATAACTGTTAGTATTTTTCAGATATTTATATGCTTTCAAAATCAGCAATACTGCAAGCTTAGTTTGATGTTTTGCAAAACGAGCAAGGCGCCTCTTCATTCTTCACATTATGGGCCTTATGTTCGTTCTTCCCTTCAGCAGATCAATTCCGTCACTTCCGAAAGCGGTTGCCTCTTTTTGAGATATCGCGACTAGTACGCTGCTTTCAGAGACTATGGAATCATAGGTCGCAAAAAAGGACATAGGTTTGCCTTGTTGCAGGCCGGGCGCCATCAGGTTAAGTTTGAGATTGTCCATGCTTCCTCCGTAAATTGAGTAGCCGGCTACAAGGAAATGTCTATCCTTGTCTATGAGTATTAGGGGTATGTTATCATTTATGTAGTGCGCAACTGTTTCCTTATTGCACTCCCCGGCAAAATTTGAATTCAGTATAGAGCTTTTGAGCAGGTTAATGTCTCTGTGCTCACTTGAAGAATGCAGTGCGACATTGTACCTTTCATTGCCAAAGTTCCTCTGTATAGCATTGGCGTACTCCTCTGCTATGCTCGATTTTCCGCTTTGGGAATTTTTGTCGGCAAACATAGAATTTGCTGTCCTGAGCATTCTCCTTAAAAAGCCCTTCTTTTCGTGGTGGTTCAATATCGCTTTTATGAAATAGTCGACTTCGCTTGAGGCCTTCTGCGGCGCTTCTAGAGCTATGATCCGCTGTATATAGGTGCTATCCTGCACGGCCATTGGCAATCCCGCTTAATATTCTGGACTTAAGCATATTAAAAGCTTACTGCGTTGCGCGCTTCACGGATGACAAGGCAAGGCAGGTTAGCCGTTCTAGCTTATTTTATACACGTAGGCGGCCTGGGCCCAGTAGACGTTATCTCCAGTATACTGAGTAGTGAAAGTGTAAGTGCCCGGAGAAAGTATTGTGCAGTTTGCAAGGAGTATTCCTCCCCCTGCGCCATATGAGTCTTGCCCGCTGCCTGCCGGGAAGCTGGTTGTATTTACCAGCGAATCGTATGTGCACTCGCCGGACTTTATTCCGATGGACCCAGGGCTGAACGAATCCAGGTAGCCGTTGCCCGTTGCCGCCGCATACAGCACTTCGGCTCCGCCGCTAGGAACAGTGTATGAAATTGATGCGGAGAAGCTTCCTGATCCGCTGTTAAATCCTGTGTTGCCGTATTTTGTATATGTGCCCCCATCAAGTGCGCCATCAGATTGAGTGGTAGCGGCTATTATTCCAACAACTCCGGCAGGACTGGAGGCTTCATAGGCTGCTTCGCATGTCTGGGCAGAGGTTTGCTCGCCTACTACGCCACCGTTAGTTGAATCATAGGTGGTAGTGAAATTGTAGTTGTATAAGTATCCTCCAAAGGCCGCGGCGGCGCAGAAGTTGGGCTGGGGATCGCCACAATATGCAGATAACGGATCAGGGCTAGCTCCACTCGATTCCTCGTAAAGCGAGCAGACATTGATTATTGTGGTAGTTGGAGCGGTTGTAGAAGACGTTGTAGATGTGGATGTAGACGTTGTCGTAGATGTAGACGTTGTCGTAGATGTAGTTGTTGAGGTGAAGTGAGCCGTCTGCTCTATTGCACCATAAGTATTGATGGTTGTTGACTGCGTGGTGCCCGAGTAGCAAGCATTGCCGGAGCAGGTCCAGTTTTTAAACGCCCATCCGGGGTTTGCCGTAGCACCTATTGCGACTGCAGATCCGTACGGATACGTATGTATTCCTACTCCGGGCGATGTGGTGCCGCCATCTGACGGGGATGCTATCATCTGCAGGTTTATCCAGAAGTTTGCCTGTTCGGTGAACGGATGCGCGCCCACCGTTATGGTCTGAGGGTTGCCCGTGCCGGAATAACAGGATCCTCCTGCAGTTGTGGTGCATGTCCAGTTGTGGAATGAGTATCCCGGGCTCGGAGAGGTGTCTGCAGTTGCGCTCAGCGTAATGGTAGAGCCCGGCCCGTAGTAGCCGGTAGCCGGGCTTACAGTTCCGAAATCGCTCTGGTTTGCAGTTACAACTACGCTAACGTTGAAGTTTGCCTGCTCAACCACAGGAGTATAAAGCGTTACAGATGCAAATCCGTCCGGGCCTTGGTAGCAGGTTGTTCCTGAGCAGGTCCAGTTGTGGAATATGTAGTCGCTTGGAGCAGGAGGTATTGTTGTTGTAGAGGTTGACGTAACTGAGGTGGTGGTAACGGAAGTCGTAGACGTCGTTGAGGTTGTTGTAGACTCGCAATAGTAAATATCTGCCTTTGTCGAACATGCCGAATTGCAACAATGCAGCCCGGAATTTATGCACGTCTGTCCGGAAGGGCACGCCGCCGTAGTTGCATTGCAGTCATTTTTGCATATTATGTTAAATACAGGGTCTGCAAGCAGCGCAGTCGAGGTGTATTTTATGATTCCTGGTAAGAGCGCGCCTTCTACTCCTTGCAGAGGCGCAAACAGCCCCGTGCTATTCGGATTGCTGCTTGCGGTGCCAATGCCCTGTACGTCGCGCATATAGCTTACAGATGCATTGGTGCTGGAAACATTTATCGCGACCGTTGTGCCGTATGGATAGTAGTGCGCGCCCGCACTTGGTATTACGTTGCCCGCCATTGACGGATAAACCACCATGAGAAGCGACACGTTGAATATTGCATTTTCGGTTATCGGGTTGTACATGTCTATTGTTGTGGGATTTGCGGTGCCGGTGTAGCTGTTTGGATTTGTTCCAAGCCATTCATGGAATTCGAAGCCGGAATTGTTGGTGGCGGTTATCTGCACCGCGGTGCCGTATGGGTATGATGTAATGCCGGAGGGCGTTGTGGTGCCGCCTGTGCTGAGCTGGTTGGGCTGCGACGGGTATACAAGCATCTGCAGGTTCGCCCAGAAGTTTGCAGTTTCGTTTATGGCGCCGTACATTGATACGGTTTCGGTGCCGGTTGTGCCCGAATAACAGGTTGCGCTTGAGTTGTAGGTTTCTATGCCGCATGTCCAGGAGTTGAACACCCATCCTGGCGCAGGCGACGAATTCGCCTGCTCAGATATCTTTATCTGGGAGCTGGCGTTGAACCACGCCTGGTAGTGGTAGTACATTGTTGTGCCTGCGGGCGTAACTGTAAGGTTGTACGGCACTGCGCCGTTGAGCGGCGACGCGTTTACCTCGCCGCCGTTTTCAGAATAGTTGTATGTCGGGTTTGCGTATTCGTTGAACTCGTATTGGTTTGTGTAGTTCGCTATTACGATTGGCTTCGTGCAGTTGTAGACAGTTATTGTTCCTGAAGGAGACGGGTATTTGACTCCGTTTATGTCAACGTAGTTGAACACCGCCCTGATTCCAGGACTAGAATAAAAGTATTTTGAAAATGTGAATGGGTTTGTTGAGTTGCACGCTAAGAGCGGCGGCTTATTTGTTATCTGGCTGCAGGTATAAGCCTTTCCGTCTATTACTATTATCGTGTTGCCACTGTGCAGCATGTTCGAATTGCAGACGTCAAATTCGGTTGGAGTTACCGCCACGAAATTTATCTGCTGCGTTGCCGTAGTGCCAAGATAATTCGCAGTGACGTTTACCAGGCCCTGCTTTGTGCCCCATATATAACTCTGGGCTATGCCAGAGGTGCCTGTTGTAGTCGCATTTGGATTTATAGTATATGGTGGAGTAGCCGGAGTGCCATCAGTAAAGTTTGCATAGAAATTGATATCCGCTCCGGAAAGAGGGTATCCGAGCATGTACGCTTTGGCTGTAAGTGCATCCCGTGCATTGTCTGCAGGATTTGTAGTATTCTCAACCGATAAAGTAACGTAGTAGTTTGGCTTTACAAGCGGTTCGGCATGAGCCGTAAATCTGCCGGCATATGTTTGGACCGGAGCAGAAGCGCATGATGATTTGGATGACGAAATTGCAGCAAGGCCGCAATAATTTGCAGTGAGATAGAAGCTCCCGGTAAAGAACTGGTTCAGGGACGATGATATTGGCAGCGGCAGTATACATATCATCTCTCCACCCGGAAGCACATAGCTTGGCTTGCAGTCGTTTGTAAAAGTGTAGTTCTTGCCGTTGATGCTTGCCGTCAAGGACGGATTCAGTATTGGATATGGCTGGCTGTTTGAAAGGAACAGACCTATCTCGGTTGCGTGCGACGGGCTTGTACCGAACACCATGTCGTTGCAGTTTGCGCCGATTGAAAATATGCATGAGTTCGGGGCTATTGTATACGGAACGGTTATGTAGAAATAGAGCAGTGTAATCATTATCGCAATAAGCAATATGGCCCATCCGTATGTGGTCATGTATTCCATTGCGGATTGCGCATTAACACGTTTGACGCTGCCCGATGTATCAGCCAGTATATTCAATTCAATTTCAATCTTAGTAATAAATAACTAGTTATTTAATTATATGCTAAAGGTAATGGTGAAAACAGAAATGAGCGCAAGGTCAAATTCCAAACGGCCTGCCGCAAGAGCGCGTCGCGAGAGAAGAGGCAACTGCGGCTTGAAGGATTCGGTGCATGACTGGCGGATACAGGTTCTTTTGATTATGGTTCTGGTAATCGCAGTAAGGCTGTATTTTTACACCGGGCCTGTTTTCGGCAACACGTTTGACGAGCTTTTTTACCTGAACATAATTTCCAGCTGTGCACAAAATGGTGTGTGCCCGAACTTTAGCATGTATCAGAACGCCAACTTTTCGGATTACAGCATGGGAATATTCAACCCTGCTGTCATGTTCTCGTTTTACGGAGGCCTCATATATCCTGAGATCTTCCTGAACGAGATTGCCGGATTTTCTGTTGAAGGCAGCATATTTTACGTTATCGCAATGTCTGCTGTTGAAGCTGCGTTTTTGTATCTTATAATAAGGGAGATATCAAATGAAAGGGCCGCCTTGATAGGCGCAGCGATATTTGCATTTTTTCCGCTCAATATAATATTTTCGGACCAGGTACAGCCATTTGTGCCTGCCATGGCAATGCTTACCGCAGGCGTGTACTTCTGGCTTAGAAGTGATATTGGGCTTGCAGGTACTGTGCGCAGGCATGTGCACTCTGCCACAGTTTTTAGAGGAAAGCATAATAGGTTGTACCTACTCCTTACAGGGTTTTTTATAGGGCTGGGCTACATTACCAATCCCATAGTATCAAGCATGATGATCTTTTTGGTGCTGCTTTACGCTTACAGGCTCATCGCCCGGAAGTTCAGTTTCGCAAAAGATGGCATGGGCCTTTCCTTGATAATACTCGGATTTCTGCTTGCATTCTCTATTACGGGAATCTATTACCTTGCAACTTCTGGCAACTTTTTCCTTTATCCGGATGTCGAGCGCGCATCTGTAATAAACATTGCCACGACGTCAGGGATATATCCGACGTACATAAGGCTTTTTGGCAACGTGCTGCTCGAGTTTGACAGCGGCTCTCCAATCACCTACATTGGCATGCTCTTCAACGTTTTTTCCGGGCAGAAGGTGGAATACGCCTACTTCAACCTGATAAGCTTTTCCATCTTGGGCTACCTGCTCCCTGTCTTTATTGCTGTGCTGGCATTCGCAAAAAAGTTTAGGTATAGAAGCTTTTTCGTTGCAATGCTGCTGTTCGATCTGCTGGTGCTTTTTTTCTTTCCTGACGGATGGATCAGCCTGGGCGGCAGCTTCAGGCTCCTGATGATAAGCGACAGGCTCATGTATGCGACGCTGCTTGTGCTGCCCGTGACAGTCATATCCGCGCTTGGAATAGAGCGAATTCTTGAATCCGGGAAGAAGTACGCCAAAATTGCCGGCGCTGCTGCCCTGGTGGCAATAGTCATTGTGTCCCTGTACCAGCAGTCTTACGATTCTTCCTTTTACCGCAGCTCAGTATATTCCCTAAACATGTTCGACAGATTTGCAGCAATGCATCCAAATGCAACATATTATACAAGCACGTACTTTGCAAACGAGGCGAACCTTCTTACAGACTACAGGTACAACATCACAGCGCTATACAATTGCAGCTCGGCGAACATAGCTTCAATTGAATCCGGGAGAAATGCTTATCTTGTTGTGGGAGGATCATTGGGCCTTTCGCTTTCGCCTACGTATACAACCTCTTTTGAAAGCTGCGTATTGGACAACATGACAAGCGGCTATAGAGTGGTATTTACTGCAAAGGATCCCTATGCGCCGTACGAAAGGCTCATGGTGATAAAGCAGTAGCTCGCTACGCCTTGGACAAGCGGTGCAGTATCTTAAACCGGTATATAAATCTCAGCGTAGCCGGTATAAATATCGATGCGTCAGATAAGACCCTTGAGATATTCTCTATTGGCGTGCGGCCTCTCGAATCCCTCCACGATATCGGCATCTCGTAAATTTTCATGCCCATCCCCCTTGCTATAAGCAGCACTTCAGTGTCCCAGGGCCATTTCTTCTCGCGGGCAAGCGGCGATATTGCGGCCCATGCATTTTTGCTGAAAAGCTTGAAACCGCATTGGTGGTCCAGTATACCGTCGCCAAATATTGCATTGATCGTCTTGTTGTAGAGCCCGGACACCACGACCCTTGACTTGGGCCTGTCGAGCTTCGCCCCGCCCTTGTATCTGGAGCCTATAACAATGTCGTATCCTCCCTTTATGAGATTTGCGGCTGGCAATATGTATTGCGACATCTCTGGCGTGTCGGAGTCCAAAAAGCCATATATTGAAGAATCGTATTTCATGAATGCGTTGTGTATGTCAAATCCCTTCTGGTGCGGACGTGTACCTGAAATTACGTCCAACCTGCTGTTTTCCCTTGCAAGCCTTTCGAGTATCTGCGGGGTGCTGTCAGTTGAGGAGGCATCCACAACCACAACTTTGAATGAGTCAAAAGCCTGCTCCATTGCGGCAGATACCCTGTTCACCGTCTCCACTATACTTTTCTCCTCGTTCCTTGCAGGTATGACAAAAATGCATTCGTAGGGCATCTAAAGCTAGTGGTAATTTGAGATAAAAGGATATAAATTTAACATTGACAAATATTCTGTGGTCCGATTGATAGACAAAAAAAGGCTCAAGTTCGAAGAGTACAACGGCATAAAGGCATTTTATATACCAAGGCTGAACGGCGGAGCAACAAGCTTCGGCCATGATTTTGTGCCTATAGTAAAAAGCATGTTTGGCAGGGTAGGCACCATATGCGAATTCTGCTCGGGTCCCGGGCTCATAGGATTCTCGCTCCTTGCGAACGAGCTTTGCGACAGGCTGTGCCTTGTAGACATAAACCCCGAAGCCATAGAGCTTTGCAGGTACACAATAGAGCAGAACGGCCTTGAAGGGAAGGTTGATGCCTTCGTGTCAGACGGCCTCAAGAATGTTCCTGCGAACCAGGTCTGGGACCTTGTAATCAGCAACCCGCCGCACTTCGACGGCTCTGAAAAGGAATACAAAAATGACCTAATAGCGATAGACCCGGGATGGAGGGTGCACAGGGAGTTTTATGCCGATGTAGGGGCGCATCTCAACAAGGGAGGCAGAATACTGTTCGTTGAAAACAGCGCTGGCAGCAATTACGCCATGTGGGAAAAAATGATAAAGGAAAACGGCCTTGTTCCTGTGAAGGAGTTTGTATACAGCGGTCCGCGCCCCAAGAATAACATACTCAAAAACGGAATGGCACGCCTTTCCGACAGCGTTAGGGACGGGACCCTCTTTTCCAAAGGAATCAGATACCATGCCAACATGGCTGCAAGACTGGTCAAGGGCACTTACAAATATGACAAATTTTATTATGTTTTAAGCCAAAAGGCATAAATTATTTAAATTCCGAATTTGCTATAGTTTGGCCAGTTACAAGTGAAACGATGGCAGAATTACGCTTCAAGACAACCGCAGACGTCAAGATACCCGGAAAGCTGGTAGACCAGGTGATCGGCCAGAAAAAGGCGGTCGAGATAATAAAGAGGGCAGCTAAACAGCGCAGGAACGTGCTTCTCATAGGCGAGCCGGGAACCGGAAAGACAATGCTGGCGCAGGCCATGGCCGAGCTGCTGCCGGCAGGGGACCTTGAGGACGTGCTCGTATACAGGAATACAAACGACGAGAACATGCCCATAGTAAAGGACGTCAAGACGTATCCGGACGCCCAGTCGGCGGAAAGGATGGGCGACGGGCAGGGCAGGCAAATAGTACAGAAAGAGAGGCTGAACAGCAGGATGTCGCTCGGAAAGGGGGCATCGCTCGTCACCCCAATAGTCCTTATACTTGTAATAGTCCTTTTCGGGATATCGCTGAGCGGAATAATAAAAGGCTATGAGATAGTTGTGCTTGCTGCGCTCATATTGGGAATAATGATATTCGGATCAATGCTGCTTTTCATGACCAGCCTTACGAGGAGAGTAGGCATACCTGGAATGGGGGATTCAAACGAACCCAAGCTCATAGTTGACAACTCCGGAAAGAACCATGCGCCGTTCATAGACGCAACAGGGTCGAAGGCAGGCGCGCTTTTTGGCGACGTCAGGCACGATCCGCTGCAGACCGGTGGCCTCGGCACTCCGGCCCACCTGAGGGTCGAGAGCGGCGCCATACACAAGGCAAACAAGGGCGTGCTTTTCATAGACGAGGTTTCCAGCCTCGACCCAAGGTCGCAGCAAGAGCTCCTTACGGCAATGCAGGAAAAGAAATACCCGATAACCGGCCAGAGCGAGATGAGCTCCGGGGCGCTGGTCAAGACAGAGCCCGTGCCGTGCGACTTCATACTGGTTGCGGCAGGCAACCTGCAGGACATACAGAAGATGCATCCCGCGCTCAGGTCTAGGATACGCGGATACGGCTATGAGGTATACATGGATTCGACGATGCCGGACACTGCGCAGAACAGGAACATGCTTGTGCAGTTCATCGCGCAGGAGATAAAGAAGGACGGCAAGATACCCGAATTCGACAGGAGTGCGGTCGAAGCCATAATAGAAGAAGCGAGGAGAAGAGCCGGAAGGAAGAACAGGCTTACCCTCATATTGAGAGACCTTGGCGGGCTCATAAGGGCTGCGGGCGACTCCGCAATAGAGAATAAAAAGAAGTTCGTCACTGCTGAAGACGTGCTCGCAGCAAAGAGCGTAGCAAACCCGATAGAGGCCCAGGTTATAAACCAGGAGATAGACCTGAGGAAGGACTACAAAGTCTTCAACGTGAAGGGATTCGCAACCGGCAAGGTCAACGGCCTGGCTGTGGTCGGAAGCTCAGTGCTTTCATCTGGAATAATAATACCCATAGTTGCAGAGGTAACGCCCGCGAGCTCAAGGTCTGAGGGCAAGTTTATACCAACCGGAAAGCTTGGCAAGATTGCCAACGAAGCGGTAAAGAACGTTAGCGCGATAATAAAGAAGCACATTGGCAGGGACGTAGCTAGCTACGACATACACGTGCAGTTCCTGCAGACCTACGAAGGCATAGAGGGCGACAGCGCCAGCATATCAGTAGCCATAAGCGTGCTGTCTGCCATGGAAAACCTTCCGATAGACCAGTCCATAGCGATGACCGGTTCGCTCTCGGTCAGGGGCACAGTACTGCCAGTCGGGGGCGTGACCAGCAAGGTCGAGGCGGCAATAGCAGCCGGAATGAGGCGGGTAATAATACCGCAGAGCAACGCAGACGACGTGTACCTTTCCAAGAGCATGAGGAAGAGGATAAAGATAATACCTGTAAGGACGCTGGCTGACGTGATAAAGTACTCGATGAAGAAGAGCAAGAGGAGGGAGGAGATAATAAGGGAGCTCAGGAGGAGCGAGGCAGATTGAACATGTCCGGAGGAAAGGGCAAGGCGGAGGGCACCACGGACAAGCTAGAGGAGTTCGGAGAGGGAATACTCTACGACATAAAAATGAAGAGGAATCCAAAATTTACCGTGACAACCAGGACTAGGTCAAACATAAAATACGACGACAAGGATGGATTCCTCAGGCTTGGCAACTCGAAGGAGGAGCACAGCTTCATAAATGTGGCGCAGGCGAAGCGGTTCATGCAGACAGTTGCAATAGCCGCAAAGTGCCATGACTTCGTCAAGCAGAACCTGCACACGACAATAAGGGGACTGTTCTACCAGCTTAAGTATTCGCTTGGGGAGGACATAGACGAAAACATATTCAACGAGCAGAGCGAGTCAAACCCGCTGATAGAGGACCTCGAGGTCGCGCTGGGCATCAAGAGGGAGTACATGCACCTCAATGCGAACAGGAAGGGCGTGCTTGCGGGCAACATGAAGGTGATCGACAGGTTCGGCGACGACAGGATTGAAATAGACACCGGCAAGACAGGCAGGAGCGGATGGGCCATACCTAGCGACGTGGACAACGACATAGAGTTCGTGGACGTCAAGGCAAAGTATGTCATAGTAGTCGAGAAGGACGCATTGTGGCAGAGGCTCAACGAGGACGGATTCTGGAAAAAGGAGAACGCAATACTGATATCGCCGCAGGGTCAGGCGGCCAGGGGCACCCGCAGGCTGATAAGGAAGCTTGCAGACCAGGGACTGCCAGTGTACGTTTTCAACGATGGCGACGCATGGGGCTGGTACATATACTGGACCATAAAGACCGGGAGCATGAACCTGGCCTACATAGGCAGGGACATCGCCACTCCGGAGGCGCGGTTCATAGGCGTAACTATGGCCGACATAGAGCACTACGACTTCCTGAAGAACCTTACCATGAGGGCCACCGAGGTCGACATAAAGAGGGCGCAGGAGATGCTCAACTACCCGTGGATAAACAGGCACAAAGAGTGGGTCGCAGAGCTGAAGAAGGTGCTCGAGACAAAGAAGAAGCTAGAGCAGGACACGCTGCAGGGCCCGAGGCTCACGTTCGTCGACGATTACATAAGGGAGAAGATAAAGAACAGGGACTTCCTTCCATGATGCGCAGTGGCGCTATACCACGTTTATCAAGGCCTTCTTCTTTATTGCATTTAGCACGTGGCCGTAGTCCCTGTAATGCGCTATCGCAGTCAGGGAAACGGTATACTCGCCGGGATCAGCCTTTAGGTTGTTGAACACTTCGGCCCTGAGCTCCCTTTCCTCGCCCGGGGCGAGATCGCCCAGCCTCATCTCCTTTTCCTTGGACACGCCGATTTCGTCGAAGCTGAGCTGGTCTGGAAGCTGTATCACTATCGAAGTTAGAAGCGTTTCCTTGGTCATGTTCTTCACGCGCATGCTGAGCGACGAAGAACTGCGCTTGCCCGAATACAGCCTGTACGGAGTCCACTCCGAAACAAGCTTGAACGGAAGGCCTTTCATGAGTTCGCTGCCGGAATCCTTTTTGCCGAAAATGTTGAACAGTGCCATTAAATCACGGTGGTGCATTGGTAAAGCATTATTTTTTACACACACTATTTTATATTTTTTTATATAAATTAGTATGATGTTGAATAAAAGGCTTTACGCATGCGGTTGAGTAAATGCCTAAAAAATATAACCTTACAAGATACGACTTGATCGCCAACAGCATCAAAAAGCTATCTTCTAGGGAGTTATATGCCAATGGCGAGGCCGCTGAGGCTCTGGACATTGATTATACTGATGAGATGCTCAGAACGATGGCAATTATCATTGCCTCTTTTTCTTCTTCGCACTCCTGGAAGACCTTCAGGGGAATAACAGAGGGATCAGGGCAACTGAATTCAGATGAGATACGCGAAGAGTACCAGGAAGCCCGCAGGGCAAGATGGAAGAACGTCTCGCAGAACGACATAGGCGAACTCTCAAACACCAACATACCTGACAGCAGATTCTTTGAATGGCTTTTCTTCAATGTTGACAAGAAAGAGCACCAGGTTTACAAGGAGGCATGGGGAACCCTGAAGCGCGAATTTCAGGACGGATGCGACATATCATAGTGCCTCGCTTCCGCAAATTCGGATTTTACTCCACGTCGGAGGGCGAAATAAAACTTAAATACTAGGAAATGCCTTTTTGAATAGCGGAAGTAAAATAGGCTACACCAGTAAAAGGTCAAAAAAGGTTCGCTTTTTAAAGCTTGTTTTGAAATAGGTATTCGCAAATGATTGGGGTGTAAAGATGGCGACCGTTGTAATAAAGAGAGATGATAGCAAGGTGGATTTCGACCGCACCAAGATAGAGAACGCGGTGTTCAAGGCATATAAGAGCGTGTATGACAGCAACGTCAAAGAGGCCGAGCTCAGGAAGAGGGCGGAGAACTCCACGACCGACATAGTGAAGGAGATAGAGGCCACTGGCAAGAAGGAGATACGTGTCGAGGAGATCCAGGACATAGTGGAAAAGGTGCTCATGCTGAAGGACCAGACCGTTGCAAAGTCGTACATATTATACAGACACAAGAAGGCAGAGATAAGGGCATTCAGGGCATCGCTGGGCATACCTGACGACGGACTGAAGCTGCCGATCAACACTCTGATAGTGCTTGCATCAAGGTACCTCCTGAAAGGCCCGGACGGCAAGATTGCAGAGAGCCCAAAGCAGCTGTTCACCAGGGTGTCGCATTACATAGCGGCTGCGGAAAAGAAATTTGGCAAGAGCGACGACGAAACCAACGCTCTGGAGATGGAATTCTACGACGCCATAACGAACTTCAAGTTCATGCCGAACTCGCCCACGCTGATGAATGCCGGGACAAAGCTGGGCCAGCTCAGCGCGTGCTTCGTGCTGCCGGTAGGCGACTCGATAGTGGAGATATTCGACGCGGTAAAGTATGCCGCAATAATACACCAGTCAGGAGGAGGCACTGGCTTTTCTTTTTCAAGGCTGAGGCCGACCAACGACATGGTTAAGAGCACTGGAGGGGTTGCTTCGGGACCGGTGTCTTTTATGAAGGTATTCGACATCGCCACGGAGCAGGTAAAGCAGGGCGGCAAGAGAAGGGGCGCAAACATGGGCATACTCAGGGTCGACCACCCAAGCATACTGGACTTCATAGTGGCAAAAGAGAACGAGGGCACGCTAAGGAACTTCAACATCTCGGTCGCAATAACCGACGAATTCATGAAGGCGCTTGAGGCAAACAGGGACTACTCGCTTGTGAACCCAAGGAACGGAAAGGTGGTTGGCAAGCTCAACGCCAGGGCGGTATGGAACCTTATAATAACAATGGCGTGGAAGACTGGGGACCCGGGCCTTGTGTTCCTGGACAGGATAAACTCGAGCTACTCCAACCCGGTGCCGACGCTGGGGCCTGTAGAATCGACCAACCCGTGCGGGGAGCAGCCGCTTTATCCATACGATTCGTGCAACCTCGGATCAATAAACATGGCAAAGATGCTCAAGAAGAATGACGGCCAGTACGACATAGACTGGGACGAGCTGAAGAGGATAACGAGGATGGGCGTAAGATTCCTTGACAACGTCATAGAATCCAACACCTACCCGCTCAAGGAGATAGAGGATGTCACCAAGAAGATAAGGCGCATAGGCCTCGGCATCATGGGCTGGGCTGACATGCTCATAAAGCTGGGCATAAGGTACGACAGCAACGAGGCTCTGATGCTGGCTGAAAAGGTCATGTCCTTCATAACTGAAAACGCCAGGAAGATGAGCGAGGAGCTTGCGGAGGAGCGCGGGCCGTTCCCGGCATTCAAGGACAGCATATGGTACAAGCTGGGCTACAAGCCGCTGAGGAATTCGACGGTCACCACCATTGCGCCCACTGGCACCATAAGCATAATAGCAGGCGGAGCGTCGCAGGGCATAGAGCCGATCTTCTCGGTAGTCTACATGAGGAACGTGCACGAAAGCCTGGGCTCCAACCTCATAGAGGTCAACAACGAGTTCGAAGCCATGGCCATAGAGAACAACTTCTACTCCGACGAGCTGATGAAGAAGCTTGCCGGCAGGGTATCAATACAGGATGTCGAGGAGATACCGCAGGAGATAAGGAGGCTGTTCGTCACCGCATACGACATAGCGCCGGAGTGGCACGTGAGGATGCAGGCTGCGTTCCAGAAATACGTTGACAACGCTGTGTCAAAGACGATAAACTTCCCGAGCTGGGCAACGCCGCAGGACATAGAGAAGGCGTACGTGCTGGCGTACAAGCTTGGATGCAAGGGCATAACAGTCTACAGGGACAGCAGCAAGAGCGTGCAGGTTCTGCAGTCTGTAGAGCAGCAGAAGACCCTGACCGAACCTTCAAGCAAAACAATAAAGTCGATAAAGGAGAAGCATGCCAAAGGATCTGTAGAGCCGATGACGGTTTCGCAGATAAAGAGCAGTGCTGGAGGCTATGTAATGGAGGTGCAGCAGGCGCAGCAGTGCCCAGAATGCGGATCAAACATGATAGCTGCGGAGGGCTGCTATACCTGCCCCAAGTGCGGATACAGCAAATGCGATTAGGCAGGGGTGCGGCGTGCCGCATCCTTGTGCCTTATTCTGTTTTCAGCTCGCAGCCGGACGAGCTGGCCTTGCTGACGCTTTAGAAAGATATTACAGAGTAGCCTTCGTCTATTGCTGAGGTTATGTATTTGCCTGCAGGAAGAAGGCCGAATGACTGCTTAAGCTGGTCCTCTATTTTAGCCTCGTGGGCTATGTATATGCAGGCCATTGGCTTTATATCGCTTACTTCAGAGAACGTCTTTAGCAAACCCTCGTCCTTTGATACTGTTTCCTCGCTAGGCCCGAAAAGCAGCATCCTGACTTCGTGGCCGTCGGATTTCTGATGCTTTGCAAAATTCAGCGCCAGGTTTATCTTCTCCTTCTCCTTGCTAGTTACAATTACCAGAACCTTTGTCACTTTTACACCGCATGCATTTTGCATTTATAGGTATTTATTGCTTGCGCAGCAAATCGTGACGGCAACTGCCAGATTGTCAGCGCTTGGTCACGACTTCGCAGCCGTCCTTCTCGACGTATACTTCGAGCTCCTCCTGAGCGACTATTCCACCGCCTATCTCTACAAGCATCGGGTGTGACTCCACGGCCCCGTATTTTACCAGTTCCGCCATCCCAGTATACAGGTCGAACCGCGTGCCGGCTATGCCTCCAAGCCATCGCGCAGCGAACGGCTCGTGTGGGTATTTCGACATTATCTCGTCCTGGAGCTTCCTTGCGGAAGGCAGCCTTACCAGCTTTTCCCCTTCAAAGCTGAATATTTCCTGTATGTCGCCGTTTGCGACCATTCCCCTGCCGCGCTGCTCTGTTGCAAAGGGCTCTATGGCTATCAGCTTGCCCTCCTCGAGCTTGGTGTCGCCAAGGTTGTCATAGTTAGGTATGAACGGGTATGAGTGCAGATCGTGCACGTCAACCCCGTGACCGCCAAGGTTCTTTATCGGCTTGTAGCCCCTGCTTGATATCTCGTGCTCTATGGCAGCGCCTATTTCGCGCACCTCGACTCCCGCATGCACCTTCGATATTGCAGCCATTAGCGCCTCGTGAACAGCCTCGACGAGCTTCTGGTGCTCTCCAGACAGGTCTATCGTGATTGCGCAGTCGCTGAGCACGCCGTCCAGGCCTACGCCGAAGTCGACTTTAACAACGTCCTTTTCTGAAAATATCTTGTCGTCATCCAGCCTTGGTGTGTAGTGCGCCGCCTCGCTGTTTATCGAGAGGTTGAGCGGGAATGCAGGGTACATGCCGCCTTCGCGCGAGAACTTTTCCAGCTTCTCCGCCACGTCTATCAGCTTAGCCCCGGGCTTCACAAGGCCCTTAGCCATTTCCAGAGCTTCTGCGGCCCTTGCCCCGACCTGCCTTGCCTTCTTGAGGATGTCCTCCGACTCCTCCTTTGTAGCTTTTCCATCTTCGTTCTCTTTTTCCTGCAAAAAAACACCTCATAGTTTACGCTGCACTCCAGCGTTCCTGAGCTCGTCCTCTGTGAGGTTGAGCTCCTTAAGTATGCGCATTACAGACGGCACGACCTGGTGGTTTATGTAGTATTCCGGATCGTAGTTCTTGGCGAACTCCTCGAGCACCGCCTTGTCAGAAATAGAGCTTCCGTCCCTTGTTATCACATAGCTTATCACTGCGTGCTCGACTTCATCCTTTGTCTTCAGGCCCGCCTTCACGGCTTTTTTGGCCGCGCTGAGCTCCGGGGAAGTCGCATCATAGCTGTCTATGCCCTTCCTGAGCTGGGTGCTTATCGCCAGCATGCCGATAGGCACCTTGCCGTCGCGCAGGTCCTTTATCACGTTCTTGACTATCTCGACGGCCTTCTCTGCGCTGCCTTCATTAAGTATAGTATCAAGGACTTTTCTCTGGGTGTCCCTTGCTATCCTGGACCAGTCGCGGCGGACCAGCTCGAAGCCGCGTATCTTTATGAAGCCGCTTTCAGATATCATGGCGTATTTCTTCTTTGCTCCGGTTATTGCGCCTATCTTCTCGGACTTCTTGCCAACGAAAACGGCGCGCTTGTAAAAGTCCTCAAGCTCTAGCTCCATGGATTTTGGCAGCTTTTCGTTCAGCTTTTTCACGAATTCGAGTGCGTCTTCCTTGGTCCTTCCGCCCAGAAGCATTACTATGGAGTCTGTATCGCCGTAGATTACCTTGAAGCCCTGCTCCTCTGCGTCGCTTATGGTCTGCAGTATGTACTGCCTGCCGTACGCTGTGACGCTGGACGCGCATTCCCTAGAGTACCATCTGGACCTCGCATAGCCCAGATACCCGTAGAAGGAGTTTGACGTTATCTTCAAGGCCTGAGACCTTGAGCCCAGGTAGATGTTGCCCTTGTCCTTCTTGTACAGCTTTTTGACTTCGGCCCTCTGGTCTATGAGCAGCTTAAGTATCATAGGCATTATTCCGGGCCTGCTCTTAGAGAACTTCGTGCCGTTCGGTGACTCGTAGTAGTCCGTGCAGTCCGTGCACACGGTTGACGGGTCTATGTTGTGCGATATTATAATAGAAGGGTAAAGGCCGCGGAAGTCGAATATCGCAAGATTTGAATATATTCCAGGCTCTGGAGTTTTCACGTATGCCCCCTCTATCGGATTTATCAGCCTGGACCTTATCTCGCGGTCGTCAGGCTTGTTCGGTATCAGCTCGCCATACCTGTGGGCGTACTTCATTAGCAGGAATTCTACGAGCTGGCCGGTGGTCGAAACCGATACGTCGCTGAGCGAATTTCCTGTAGTCCTTGTCAGCTCTATCATTATCGGGGCAAATGTGCTGTAAACTTTCTCGAGTGCTTCGGAGTCGCTCAGGTTGTAGGTTGCCAGCTCTTCGAGCTCCTCCCTGCTCCCGTCCCACAGCTTATAGATGTCCTTCTTTTCGACATTCGTCTTCTTGGTTCCGGTTATGGCCTCGTATACGTTCTTGAGGGTGTAGCTGTTGAGCTTCAGTATGTATTCCGCTGCGCCAACAACTGATATGAACTTCACCACCACATACATGTCAACGTGCACCCTGCCTCCGATCTTCACGCGGTCGACGAGGCCGTGCCGCTCTATCCTTGTCTCGCCCTCGAACCTGCTTATGTTGAAGTCCACCTTTATGCTCTTCGATCGCTCTATCAGGTACCTTATGTCGAAGTTTGCAGAGTTGTATCCGGAGATGACGTCTATATCGAGTTCGGCTATTTTCTTGACAAATGCCTTTATCATGTCCGCCTCGCTTTCGTAGTATTCCACGAAGGGCAGGTCTATCTTCTTAAAAGCCATTACGGATTTTCCGTGTTTTCCGTTTGAGGAGTACGAGTAGCTTATCATCACTACGGGGTCCTTTTCAGGCCTTGGGACGCCAAGCGGATTATATGTCTCTATGTCGAACCAGAGTACGTTCAGCTCTGGCGGCCGCACTTCCGGAAGCGCCTTGAAGCCCTTGAGTCTGTACGCGCTTCCCTGCTTTTCCAGATCGAACTCGTACATTGTAAGGGGCAGTATGTCCTTGTCTATAAGGTACCTTTTTGAAAATGGTATGTCATTTTCATAGCATTCGCCCAGCCCAGAGAGCGCTGCGCTCAGCTTGGGCACGTCTGACGGATTCTGCACGAAAACCCTGGCGGCTCTTGCCTGCTTCCCGAATATGCTGCGGTCCTCCCATTCGACACGCGCAGGCTTTATCAAAGATCCCTGGTCCAAGGCCTGGGCGGACATAATCTTGTCTTCGCTTATTGCATTGTTGTCCGGCACCAAATAGAAGTAGGGCTTGAAATCAGGATCATAAACCTCGTACGCAGAGCCGTCGCTGCCTTTTATGGTAAGGCGTATCAGAGCCTCGTTTCCTACGATCAGGTAATCGGCATCGATGAGCTGACCGGCTACGCTCCTTGGGCCGCCGCTGATGGCGCCATCTCCGCTGGTTTCTTTGCCTTTGGCCATTTCTAGCACGCGTTAATTTGTAAGGATATAATAATAGAACTTACTGCATTTTGCACTAACATGTTTTAAAACTGGGATTATCACAATTGATTTATGAGAGGATAAATGAGCAGGGTAAGAAAGTATTTAAGCTTTTTGAAACAAACTTCATTGTATAATATGGTGTATTTATGAAAGCGTATATTTATGGCAGCATGATTGCGGTTGGACTTGCGATAGGCATATTTGGCGCTGTCCTGATGCTTGGCTTTGGATTTGCACAGGGTACAGGCACTGTGACTGCAAATGTTGCGGTAGGCAATGTCATCTATCTTGCAATTAGCCCGAATTCGATAGTCATAAGTGGTCTAGCACCAAATAGCATATACCCTACGAACATACCAGTAACAGATACTGACAACGGCGGCAACATAGGAGCAAACGCACTTGTAGAAGGCACCAATTGGGTTAACCAAACTTATACTTTTGGAGTAAGCAATACGCTAGAGAGTAACACGGCATCAGCTACTACGCTTTCTGGAACACCGCTGAGCAACTCATTCGCAGTGACCAATTCGTACATAATAGCGCCCAATGTAGTTAACCCATCGACAAACACAATAATCTACTTTGGATTTAGCATACCTCCGGCAACGCCTGCAGGCAATTACTTACAGACCATATCATTTGAAAACGAAAATGTATCAAATAGGGAATTCAACGCAATCTCAACCTCAAATTCTGTAACAATAACAGCCAACGTTATTGGCACATGCTATATATCACTGAGTCCAAACTCCATAGATTTCGGAACTTTAACCCCTTCTGCAAATGTTCCTACCAACGTCGGAGTAAATGATATAGACAATGGCGGAAACGTGGCTGCGCAGCTGTTTGTGTACGGTGGAAATTGGATTGGACCAGCAAACTTCGAAGTTAGCAATACTACATGGTCTGCAGCTTCAGGCACGTCGTTTGGCACTGCAGCACGACTGACAGGTGCGGCCAACGACACTAACATAGTTATACCTGCCCCTACGCCAAGCAATGCAGTAACAAGCAATTCCATATACTTTGGGCTCGGGATACCGCCAGGAACGCCTGCTGGGACATACCTACAGACAATAACCATAGAGAACAGCTGCTGAGTAGATGTCGCATATGAGGAAGCAGTATTTTTTGCTAGCCGCCTTTATTCTTGCTTCGCTTAGCGTTCTTACCTTCGCGCAGCTGGGAGAAGAGGCAGGGCAGCCTTTCTTGAATGTGAGTGTCGGCGGCAGCGCAACTTTTAACTATTCTATACTAAACTCAGGCTCTGCCCCAATACCGTTTACTGTTGTATTGCCCACACTGAACACCATACCTAACAATGCAACTCCCACCATCAAAGTTACGCCAATGAACGGGACTCTTGCCCCTCATTCTTCGCAGGTTATCAGCATTACGGCATATGTTCCGTATGGAGACAAGCCGCACTTAAAATGGCAGGGAGTGCTATCAGTAATTGAAAGCGCTCCGGTAAGCAATGTCACTAATGGCGCAGGCGCGGTGGTCAGGGCGGGAGTTGCAAAGATAGTAACTATAGAGTCAGAGCCTCCGAAGTCTTCGCCGCTGCTGTATTATATAGCTGCTTTTATCGTGCTTGTGGTAGTCATAGTTGTGGCGTATTTGGCACTGTTTGGCAGGAATAAAAGTAGAAAGGAGAATGCGAATGCAGCAGCAGCCAGCCATGCTGGAAATACTGCTGCAAATAAAATTGCTAGTAAAAGAGTAAAGAAGAAGGGCAAAGGCAATAGGAACAGTAGAGGCAGTAATAAAAGAAGCAGTAAAAAGACGCAAAGGAAAAAGAACGCAACACGCAAGAGAGCGGCAAAGAAATAGCTCCCTCCTTTTTAATTGAACTAAAAGCTTCTGCTATGGTTATTGCAAATGCGGGTTAAGCAGGAACAGGCTTACGCCTGCTTTCAGCCCGGTTAACCGCTAGTTGTGGCGCCGCCCTTAGGCTCTTCTATTTTTGTTGCGCTTATTACCAAAGGCGGTATTAATCCCAATGAGTATGCCACCAGCGTGCCTGTCGCGCTGCACCTGAAGTTCAGCCCGTTTATGACCTCCTCGGCCAGCTTGACCGGAAGCGTGTGGCTGTCGTTCCATTTCTTTATTATTCCGTCTATGGCGTTCTTGGATTCTGAGATCTCAATGAAGCCTGACAGTGTTATCTTGCCTATGTTCTTTGCGGATGCGCCCTCGCTGTCGTAGTAGTCTGCTACGAACGTGTACTCAACATTTACCTTTTCGCCCTTTGCGGACACGTTGTCAAGGTTTATGTTAAGCCTTGGGAAGCGCTGCTTTGCAAGCGATTCCGCGTCCTCTATCTTTCCTTCGACTTTTGATATTGTGAATCCTGTTATCATTGTATCACGCATGATTTTTGCCGTATAAAGAGCAAAATAGCACTAATTATTTGAGACGGAAAGATATAAATTATAATGCCTTGCGAAACTCCTCAATGTTCTTGAATATGTAGTTTGGCGAGTATTTTATGAGTACGTCCATGCTGGAAAACCCGTCTGTCACGGCGGCGGATTTCGTGCCTGCAAGCTTGGCTGCTATTATGTCGTCCGGTCGGTCTCCTATGTACAGCGTACGGCTTGGCTGTGCGCCGAGTTTTTTGAGTATTATCTCTACGCCTGCCGGGTCTGGCTTTAGCCGTTTTATTGACTGCGCGCTGAGCACCATGCCGAAATATTTTTCTACGCCTAGGCGGGACATTTCGCGGCCCACACGGTACAGATTTCCATCAGTAAAAAGCGCAATCTTCTTCTTGCTGGAGGCGATGGCCTTCAGAGTTTCCTTTGCACCATAGTGCAGCCTTGGCCTTGAGAGGAATAACGATATGTCAACAAGCTTTAGCATCCCGCCCTTCAGCTGTTCGCCTTCCGAAGGCCATTTTGGGACCCTGCCTGGCAGGCGGGTTTGCCTGCTCTTGACTGTATTCTGATGTGCCTGGCCGTTGTACATGTCGAAGTACTTTGTGCTCACGGCCTTCTTGTGCCTCCAGCTTGGGTTTATCGCCTCGTTAACTCTCTGGAGGGCGCTCATGGGCCTCAGGGTGCCGTCCCAGTCGAATATGAACGTGTCGAAATGCCTCAGCAGGTTTTTGCCGTCCATCTAATCCCACAGAATGTCTATGCTGGGCTTAAGTGGCGTGGCCCTATCAGCGCGCCGCGACTTTGAATTCTCTTCCTGCTCTATCAATATTTCTTCGATGCCGGTGCGGCTCTGAAGGAACTCCTTGGCGGACTCCAGCGCCTTTGCAAGCTTCTTGGCTTCTATTGCCGGCACCGACCCGGACGGCTGCCCTTTCTTGGAAAACTGAGAGAGGAATTTGGCTGCCTTCTCCTTTTCGATATCCTTTGCGGCCTCACTTGAAAGCACCTTTGAAATGTCATTGGACTTGAAGAATTCGGCAAGCACCGAGAACTTCCATTGGCCTGCCACTATTATGCGGACCGATTTCGGGGCCTTGCCTTTGTTGGCGTCCATTTTTGATGACAGCTCAACTGCCCGGTTTATGTCCTCTGGCAGCTCTGCCACTGTGCCTTCTATGAACTCCGCCTCTTCGCTTATCATGCCCTGGTCGTAGATTGGCCATTTTTGCTGCGCTGCAAAATCCTTGTTTCCCATGCTGTGCCACATCTCCTCTGCGAAATACGGCATTGCAGGCGCAAGCATCAGTATCACTTTTTCCAGGAATTCCCTTACTGCCATTGCGTTTGAGCCTCCGCGCTCGAAGTACCATTTAAGCTCGTTCATGGAGTTGTAGTACGCTTCTATGTATGCGCCGCGCAGGTCAAGCACTTCCATGCGCTCCGATACCTTCTTTATCTTTGAATTGAGCTTCGAATAAAGCCAGAAGTCAATCTGGGTGAGCTCGAACTCCCCCATGCTCTTGATGCCTGCCACCAGCCCGGCAAGGTATTCGTTTTTGAAGCGCACGCTTTCGACGCTGGCCGGGTTGAACTCGGAGTTGGAATACAGGTCGCTTCCCACTATCTCTATGAACCTGACTATGTCAGCGCCGTACTTTTCTATGCCGTCCAAGAGCGGTATTATGTTGCCCATGCTCTTGCTCATCTTTTCCCCTTCGTAGTTCACGAAGCCGTTTACTACTATTTGCTTGGGCCATTTGTCGCTCTTGAACATTGCGATGTGGCTGAACAGATACATGATAAGGTGATTAAGGAGCAGGTCTGGACCTGAATGCCTTGACGTGTTCGCATACCAGTAGTCGAATGATGCCTTGCACTTGGACACCACATCCTTTGGCATGCCGGAAATCTTCGAGACCTCGTCGGCTCCGCGCTCGCCGTTGAATACGTAGTCAAAAAATTCGGGCTTCAGCTGCTCCGGCTTTATTCCGCCAGAATGCAGTATGTGCGAAAACGTGTAGAACGCCATGTAAATCGTGGAATCCGAAAGTGACTCTATGATGTGGCTCGGATTGAGCGGAAACCTTGTGCCTAGGCCCTGGGCGCGCTCTGCGGGCCTTAGGTTTATCCAGTCTATGCCTGCCTTGAGCGCCGGGGCATATCTTTCGTCATACACCTTTACCTTCGGGAAGTATTCCACCACCTTGGCCTTCCACTTTTCGTCCCCGTAGTTGATGAACCACTGGTCCTTTACAATTTTTACGGTCACTCTGGTGCCGCATCTGCAGTATACGGGCTCCTCGTTGGCTATCGTATACATTACAAAGAGCTTCTTCTCCGCTTCGAGGTCCTTTGCAATTGCTTCCCTCGATTCCGATACCTTTTTGCCGGCATATTTTCCGGTGTCCATGATTCCGTTTTTGAGCTCTTCCCGGTATAGCGCCTTTGTCGCCTTTTCAAGCACCGCATCGGTCACAGAGTCCCACGAGTCCACTACCTCCAGGTACGCGAGGGCAGGTATTTCGGGGTTGGCCTTTTCCTTGTCCTTTTCGCCTGTAAGCGATATGCATTTCTTGTACTGCGATGGTACGGCAACGCCTTTCATCCTGAGCCTTTCTAGGGCTGCGTAGTCGAATGGCGCATGCGCGGGCACGGACATGACTATGCCGGTGCCGAAATCGCTCTTTACGAAGTAGCCTTCCAATACAGGCATCTCTTCGCCGCTGACTGGGTTTACCGCCTTTTTGGAGAGAAGCTCGGCGGGGCTGACTTTGCCTTTCATCTTTATGTCGAGCTGGTTCGAAAGCTGCTGCACGGCATCGCTGCTCAGATACACGCTTTCTCCGTCAATCTCCGCGACAACATAATCAGACGCGCCGTTTATGAATATATTAGTGACGCCGTAGATTGTCTCCGGCCTGTACGTAGCGCACAGGAAGCTGGCCTCTGAGGCCGAATCCTTGAACTTTATGCAGTACATCTGCTCTATTTCAGGCTGGACGTCGTGCCTGGTGTCGTGCTGGCCCACCGCGTTGTTTTCATTGGTGCACCAGCCCACCGGATGCGAGCCCTGAACCAGGAGGCCCTGCGCGTGCAGCTTGCCGAACTGCCATTCGACCATCTTGCTGAAAAGCGGGTCCAGCGTGTTGAATGTCCTGCGCCAGTCTATGCTATAGCCTGCCCTTACCATCGCGTCCTTCATCAGCACGCTGAAGTATTCTGTTATGAAGTTCGGATCGGACATTTTTGCCATGGTTTCGTCATCTATATGATACATCCTCAGCTCCTCCTTCAGCTCCTCGTCGTTGGCCGCAACCCTCTTTGCAATTGCGAGTATGGGGGTGCCGGTGAAGTGCCACGCCATCGGATAAAGGACGTTAAGGCCACGCATGCGCAGATATCTCGCATAGAAGTCGGCTGTGCCGTAGGTCCTCAGATGACCCAGGTGCGGAGGCATGTTTACATATGGCAGCGCAGCGGTGACGAGCATACCCTTGCGTTCGTCCGGCTCTGGCTCGTAAAGCCTCGCTTCCTTCCATGCCTTCCGCCATTTCTCTTCTATCTGCTTGTAATCAATCATCAAACCAGCACGTAATAATTATTGACAATATTTATTAAAGTTAAAGTATAAATTATATTATGCGATCCGCGGATGCATTGAGCATGGGCAAAAGGGCCATAGACTCCTACGGCTACAACAGCATAAGGGTAGAGGGATTCAGGTCCTGCTTTGACATAATCGCTGAGAGGAACGGCTCCATGCTGATATTCAAGTTCATAAGCAACATAGACGGGGCGACAAAGGAAAACTCTGCCGCGCTCAGGAAGATAGGCGCCATGTTCAACGCAGACACCTTCGTAGTCGGCAGGACCTACAAAAGCAGCAACATCAGGAGCGGCTTCATATTCCAGAGGCACGGCGTAAACTGCATATCAGAGGACACGTTTGAAGACGTGCTGAAATCCAAAACCGTGAAAAGGGCGCAGAAGTTTATCATAGAAAAAAGCATGCCGAACGGGGAGCTCATAAAGTCGCTTAGGAAACTGTCCGGCATGAGCAGGGAAGACCTTGCAAAGGAAGTCGGCCTGTCAAAGGACAGCATTTACAGGTATGAGAGCGGCAAAAGCTGGATCTCAAAGAAAAACCTCAAGAAGCTGGAAGACTACTTCGGCAGGAGCCTCAAGTTTGACACCGAGGAGTACGCTAACGTTTTGGAACCTATCGGAACTTCTAGCAAGGGCATGAAGTTCACGTACATACGCAAGGACCCGTTCAGGATGATAGGCAAGGGCAGGAAGAGATATGAGATTGGAAGGCTTGCCAACCAGAGGACCATGAAAAAGTGGTCCGAATTCTACAGGAAGCTGAATGAGGAGTTTGACGACTATCCCTTTTATCTTACCGAAAGAAAAGTTTACAGCAAGAGCATTAACGGGGTCCCGGTGATAAGCAGGAGCATTTTTGATTCACTTCAGGACGAAGACGCACTGCTTGAGCTGATAACTTACAGATAGCATGCGGGCATGCGATGGCGTAGGAACAGGTTAATGCGCAATCACTTGCGCCTGCGCAGCTTCTGGCTCTTAGTCTTTGTTTCCGGAGCCATCGAGAGCGATATCATGTCCTCGATTTCATGAATGAAATCGTTGGTGGAATTGAAAAGCATCATCATGCCTATTATTCCGAACACAAGGATTATCATCACAGTAAACGTTATTGTAGTGACCTCTGCATACGATGAAGACGCAATTGATGCTGACGACGAGTTGCCTGCAAGAAGCAGTGCAGAGACAACAAAGACGGCCCAGAGGGCCACCGCCCCGAAGGCAAGCTCGACATACCTGTAGCGGAAAAGCGCAGCGACAGATATGTACATTATCCATAGAATTCCGCCAAACGTAAAAAGGAATATCAGAGGCTCGAACGAATAGCTCACAAAAAGAAGCGGAAGCAGGAATGACAGTATGCCTATAACAATTATGGCCAGCCATGCGCCGACGTATTTTTTATGGATCGGCAGCTCCTTGCTGTTCATAAACTTCGTTGTGCTGCTGTGCGCATTAACAAAGCTTATTACTATGGTAAATGCGGTTATCAATATAAGCAGCAGCCAGAACACGAATGATATAACAGGGTTTATTAGAAAAACTGAACCAAGGACAGAGCTGAACAGTATGCCGGCTGCAAGCGCAACCGCAAACGTCACCATCGAGGCTCCGAGGGCTCGCCTGTACGCAAAGACCCAATAGTGCTTTATTCCGTCTCTGGCATACTTCAAGATACCACTATTTATTATTGTTGCGAATAAAATAAAAACATTCCTATGGAGGCGAAATTTGCCCTTATAGCACCGCGAAGAGATAATTGACAGTCTCAAAAATGATGTATACTATTATTGCAGAAAAGAAAAGGAATGGATAGAACGGCAGCGACACCTTTCCCTTCTTCTTAAATATGTGTGCTAGCCTGAAGAACGGTACAGTAAGCAGCATGGCAAACGCAACTATAGCCCAGATGAGCCAGAATGGGTATAACAGGAATGCCGATGCAAGGAATATCTTGTCTCCTGAGCCGATCCTCGGGAGCAATGCAGTTATGGCTATCGATGCAACTACTTCGTATATCCCTACTCCTGAAAAAATCGGTACATATTCGCGGAACACCAGCGACATCAGCACGCTCAGCAGCGAAAGCGCGAGCAGGTATTTCAGGCCTATGCGCTTTTTTCCTGATATGTCAAGCACTGCCAAAACCGCAAATGCAAATATGAGGTATAGTATTGTAAACATTTCAACGCCTTGTTTGCAGCGCGGCCGCACGCAATTGTGCCCGGCTACTTTCTATATCGGCAATATCAGCAGTATCAGGTTGCCGAACAGTATTGATATGACCAGGCCAAAAAATATCGGCACGGCGAACGGCATCGCGTTCTTGTAGACGGGCAGCATCTTTTTAACCCTCCTGCGCTTAAGCTGCGCCAGCACCTTTGATGTTACCAGCCTGTCGAAGCCGTTTATGCTGCGCTTCAGTGATGCGAGCTCCCTCCTACCCATGAGCTTCGTCTCTATTATGTCCCCCTCCTCAATTTTGCTTACCGGAACGTACCTTACCATTGCGTATATGAGAGGCCTTTCGAACAGGGTTACCACTATGGAGCCGAACGCTATTATTCCTATCAGCGCTATTCCGGCCGGGCTCAGGCCTACCGTCAGCGACAGCATTCCGGCAAAAACCACATATACTGCCAGTATGAATCCCGTCTTTAATATATCGTAGCGCGTTATAAGCGAGTCTATTCCGCCCTTGATCCTGGAATTCTTTACCGTCCTGATCGAGAGCGGCAGGTAGTATATGATTACCATTACCAGGGCGACTACACCCGCGTTTATGAGCAGCGACAGCATCAGTGGAAAGCCGAACTGCGGTATGTCGAGGAGGAACGGGGTTCCCTGCACAGGTATTATCAGGGATATCGCGGCGAACTCTATCACGTCTGCTGCGCCCAGCTGCCCTATCCTGTAGAAGACATAGCCTACGGCTACCACTATTATTGCGACCAGCGCGCTTGTTTCGATGTAAGGGTAGCTGGCGTATGTCAGGGTCATCACAACCCCGAACACGAGTGTGGCATACGCAAATACCGTCGGCACGTTCCTGCTGTTGAATACGTCAAGCAGCAGGTATATCAGCGCTATGGCGAGCGCCGCTGCGAGCCTGAATTGCGCAAGCGCTGAAGGAGCCAGGGCTGCCAGCATCTGAGACGTTTCCAATATCCAGGGTCCATACAAGCTTATCACATGTCCAATTGTGAGAAAACCTTTTCTGCTATCTCCCTTCCAAGGATTTTTACCACTTCATCCTTTTTAACCCTTATCTCTTTAACGCTGCGGATTCCGCTGTCGTAGAGCCTGCGCGCCCTGACCCTTCCTATCTGCTCGAGCCTTACCAGATCGAGCAGCTCGTCCTTTATCCCGTATCTAAGCCTGACCCTTATGTCTACAAGCTCCCGTGACGACCTGTGCAGCAGCTTTGAAAGCTCTATGGCGGCATATATCATCCAGTCCGCGTTGGTAAGCTTTGAGTACAGCGCACCGGGCGTTGTGCGGTACTTTTTCATTATCGAGTTTTCATCGGTTTCTGAAATCCAGTCTTCTAGCATAAGCGCAGTGCCAAAGGCCGCAAGCGGGTCGTAATATCCGTATTTGGTGTCCTCGGTCTCGTATATTGCTGAACTGTAGTTCATTTTCCTGTATGCGACGAACTGCAGCTCAGCGTCCTCCGTTATCTTAACATACGGGCGCATCTCAACCGTATTGCAGATCAGGTACAGCGCGCCTATTTCGTCAAGGCCGCTTTGCAGCGTGTCCGCCATCCATTTTGCGGAGAGGGGATCTATGTATAGCTCGCTTATTCTTTTTCCTATCCTTGTGGCTCTGAGCTGTCCGCCTACGTCCTCTATGAAATCCCATTCGTGCAGATTGCCGAGCACCTCCCGGACTATGCCCCGCATCCTGGAGTCGCTTCCATACTGGTGGCTGTAGAAGGTCTTGGATAGGAATTCGTTTATGCCCTGCATGCTGTCAAGGAACCCTTCTGCGATAAAGGAAAGGATGTGCATGCGCAAAATCGGCAGTATCCCGAGGTTTGAGTATATGGGCTCAGGCTCCGCAACAAGGTATTCGTTTACAAGGTCTGCAGCCATGCCCTCCGAGCCTGCGGATATCAGGGCCCTGCCCTCGGTATCATACTTGGGCCTTCCGGCCCTGCCGAGCAGCTGCAGCACCTCGTTCACCCCTATGCGCTCGCTGGTGTAGCCGTTGTGCCTGCTTATGTCCCGTATCAGGACGGTGTGCGCAGGCATGTTGACTCCGAAGCCGAGCGTAGTGGTTGAGCACACGACCTTTATCTGCCCAGACTTGAATGCGCTTTCTATGTAGTTTCGCTGCGCAGGAAGCAAGCCAGAATGGTGGAATGCGGCCCCGTGCAGAAGCACTTCGGACAGCTTGACGCACTGCTGCGTTGGTTTGTCGAGGACATTGAGTACTGCGTTTCCAATCTTTGCCAGGGACTTTCTTTCGTCCTCGGAGATAAACCTTTCGGATATCTTCGAAAGCCTCTGCGAGCCTGCCTCAGCATTCCTCTTCGTCGAGTAGAATACCAGCGCCTGCTTCCCCAGCAGCAGTGTGTCTTCTAGGACGCGCTCCTCGTTAGTGTCGGCTTCGCCGCGCAGCTCCATTGTGCCCTCTGCAAGCCTGTCGCCGTCAACATAATATATTTTGCCTGATGCAACCGCGCCCTTCAGGAGCTTTACCGGCCTGTAGTCGCTTATTACTAGGCGGGCTCCCAGCCAGTCCGCAATCTCATCGGCGTTTCCTATCGTGGCGCTGAGCGCAACGATCTGTATGCCCCGGAGATCCTTGAGCTTTGTCATAAGGAGCTCTAGCGTCGGCCCCCTGTACTGGTCTCCTAGGAGATGCACTTCGTCAAAGATTATGCAGCCCACGGAATTTACCCACTCCATTCTGTGGCGCATCAGGCTGTCCAGTTTCTCTGTTGAAACGAATATGAGTTCATAGTCGGCCAGCCACTGGTCGCTGGAGTCGAAATCTCCTGTTGAGATGGCAGCCTTCAGGTAAGGGTATGCTTCCTTGAATTCGGAGAACTTCTCGTTCACGAGAGCGCGCATGGGCGCCACGTATACTGCTTTTTTGCCCCTTGACAGTATGGTGCTTACGCATGCGATTTCCGCAACCAAAGTCTTGCCGCTTGCTGTCGGCGATGCGACCACTACGCTTGCGCCAGAAGCAACGCCTGCGCGTATTGATTCGGCCTGCGGGGGCGTGAACTCGTTTATTCCGCGCGACCTTAGCGACTCTATCATCTCGTTAGGAATTGCGCCCTTGAGGTCGGAAAGCTGCATAAGATTATATTGGCAGTAAACTAATAAAATGTATGCCAGACTGATAGGATTAGGATGCAGCGTTAGCCGACACGCAGAAACAGCGTCGATGGCGGGGGCTACTTGCCGTGCCTGAACTTTTGGCTTATCTTGCGGACCTTGAACACCAGAAGCGCATCGTCAACGTTCCCAGCAGATATCCTAGAGCCGGTATTCCCATGGCTTTTCAGAAGCTCCTTGGGCTCCAGAAACTCGAATTCGCGCTTGCCGCGGACCTCAAAAAGCATGCCCTTCATTGCGCCGAAAAGCTTCGAAGCGCCGTACTTTAGCGACGCTGCCCCTTCGACCACGTTCGAGGCTATATAATCTACGCCTTTTGATATTGGGACCTGCGGCGCAAGGGCCGGAGTCCCTCCGATTTCGTATTTGTCGGTACTTATGCCCCAGTTGCCCAGCTTCGGCCGTGTCATTTCAGGTATTATGCCAAAGCCGAAAACTGCATTCTGCCGGACTTCGGTTTGAGTATAATTGATTGCGGGTTGCTGCGACTCCGCGCGGGCATCCTGCGCCGAAGCGGCTTTTTCGGCGTCCGGCGCTTTTGGAATATCTTTTGATTCTACTGCGATTAAAGTCCTGCTGTCTTGATAGCGCTCGGTGCGTATTATATTGCGCATGCCCTTCAGTGTATTGTCGTAAACATTTTTCAGCTGGCCTCCGTTGAGGTATCCAAATGCCTTCTCGAAACCAACGCCATTTACTTCGGCCTTTTGCTCCACCGCCTTTATGGTGTCGGCGAATGCCACCATGTCCTTGTGCATCCCGTAAACGGTATTGAGGTCCATAATCCTGGCAGTGCTGTTGGCTGCCGTGGATTCACCAGGCTTTTGCTGATCCTGATGCGCGTTTTGCGGGACGCTTGCGCCGTAATTGCGCAGATCGTTGGTGTACGCCACCATGTTGCTAAGTATGCTGAACAGCGACAGTGCCTTTGCCTTAGTAGTAATAATTGTATAGCCTTTCTCTGTTTCATGCCCTGCTAGCGCCATGTGGACCGCAGATCCCCTCAGGATGTGCTCCATCTTTACGGAACATATCTTTTCGTAGAAAACCGTACCGTATGCGGCCCTGCTTCCTATTAGGACCCGCTTGTTAGTTACCGCTACCGAAGGGTTCTTCAGCCGTTTGCCATCGACCCTGATTCTGCTAGTCTTGTATATTACGTATTCGCCAGGCAGAAGAGCCACATCAAGCCCTTCTATTACCCCCACGTCCTTCATTTTTTACCACAGCATCATGAAGATATCATATTCAGCTCGAATAGTTATTTAAATGTTTTCTTTGCTCCTAGAAGCGGGTTTTCCGGCAGAATCTGGCGAATGCGCAAGACCGCCTCTTGGCATGAGTATGCGCCATATGCTTACGGCGTGCAGAAGCACCGCCGCAACTATTAACGCCATGGCGGCGAGGGCCGCAATCTTCTGGGAGCCCTGTACGCTGGACGCCGCAATAAACGAGTAGAACAGCAGTATCACGCCAACATTTAGCATCAGGTACTCTGCTGCTGAAAGCCTGTAATCCGCAAATTTGGTATGCGAGAACCCGGGCGCGAACATGTAAGACAGTCCGAATATTATCATTACCACAAAGCCGTAGAGGATCAGTATGAATACTGAATCGTGGCCGATTGGCAGCATGCCGGCAAGGCTTAGCGAAAGCACAATGGTGCCGAATAGCAGGTATGCAAAGGAGGTAGCCATGAAGACAAGCGCCATTTTCGAATTCCCGCGGACGTTGTCCGTTAAAAACACCCAGTGCCTATAAGGCATTAGCATATTAAATAGTTTTTGCGCAATTAGTAGTATGGAAATTCTTAACAAGACGCCGCCGTATAACCTGTTCGGCCTTGAGGCACAGAATTACGAGAACGCCAAATTCGCCGTGCTGCTCATACCTTATGATTCTACGGTCAGCTATCGCACAGGCGCACGCGAGGGGCCGCACGCGATAATAAACGCGAGCAGGAACATCGAACTCTACAGCGAGCTGCTTTCTAGGGATTTCAGCGATGTGGGCATATTCACGCTCGATGAGATGATGCCAAATTTCGACTCGCCGAAAAAAATGGTCGAGCGCGTAGCGAAGGAGACAGGCCTTGTAATTGACGACCGCAAGGTACCAATACTGCTCGGAGGGGAGCATACCATTGCAGTCGGAGCGGTAAAGGCCTTTGCGGACCGCGGACTGGATTTCAGCGTTTTGCACTTCGATGCACATTCCGATTCAAGGGACGAGTTTATGGGCACAAAGTACTCGCATGCATGCGTTATGAAGAGGATAGGCGAGATGTGCAGCAGCCACATCAGTGTGGGAGTAAGGAGCATTGACGCGAAAACCGCATCCTCAAACAGCAATGACATCCTTTTTATGAAGGATATGCACGGCATGACCGCGAAGCAAATCGCGGCTAGGATATCCAAGTCTACAAAGAAGAACCTCTACGTCACGGTCGATTTCGACGTCTTCGATCCGGCCGAGATGCCGAGCGTGGGCACCCCCGAGCCGGACGGCATGCATTTCCATGATTTTATGGAGGTGGTCGGCAGCGTATTCCCCGGCAAAACCATTATCGGGATGGACTTTACGGAGCTGTGCCCGATACCGTCCGTTACTGCGCCGGATTATTTCGCGGCGAAGCTAATATATAACTCAATAGGCTATGCTATTAAGTGAATTTTGCTTGGTGATTTAATGGTGCAGAAGAAGAAGGCCTTGGTGATGAACCTTTTGAGGACAGGAATTGAAACTTTCAACGGACTGGTAGGCAACGTGCAAGAAGGTGCAAAGCCCAAAGCCGAGAGCACCGACATAGGTGAAGAGCTTTCTGCGCTGCTTGAGAAATATGCCGAACTTAATTCCAGCAGGGGCCAGATAGAGGGCAGGAAAAACGCGATTGGGAAGAAGATAAAGGGCATGCTGACGGACCGCGAAAAGCTTGAAGCCATAAAGAAGCTCGAAGGCGTTCAGGTAAAGGAATATGAAAACGGGGATTTGTTCATAGTTTACAAAGGCGACGCCACATACAGAGTAGGGCTTTACAAATATTATGGGATAGCCAGCAACGTGGACCTGCAAAGCATAGAGGACGAACTCAAACGGCGCGGGCTTTACACGAGCGACATGGTGACGCTTGACGTCGCTGCCCTGAGGAAGAAGATGAAATATTCTGCGGACAGCCGCTATGCGGAGCTGAGGAAAAGCATGTTCGAGGGAATGCTCCGCGAAGATAAATTCCTAAAAGTGGAGCGCGAATGAGCGCTTTTTGGCATGCGCCTTGCAGCGCTGTGGATTCGGCTTAGCGCTTCTAGATAGTAAATCGGCTTGGGCCTGCGGAGAATCGAACTCCGGATCTCCTCCGTGTGAAGGAGGCGTCTTACCATTCGACTACAGGCCCGGGATTGGATAAGTTATTTAAATTGGCGGAATATATTTATATTGATATTGGGGTTTTATTGTGACCAAATTTTATACAGGGGTGGGCGATAGCGGTAAAACCGCAATAGGCGGAAGGAAGCTTTCCAAAGGAGAACTCATATTCGAAGCAGTAGGAGATATAGACGAACTCAACTCGGTCATAGGAATCATCATGTCGAGAGTTGAGAACGGCACCATAAAAGAGGTGTTGTCAGTTGTCCAGAACAGGCTCTTTGGTATCGGCGCGGAGATTGCTGCGACAATAGATCCCATGTTTAAACCTAAAAGGTTGGTGTCGGGAGACGATACCAAGGCGCTTGAAAGGTATATAGCCGAGCTCTCCAACGGACTAGGGGAAATCAGGGAATTTGTCCTTCCAGGAGGTACAGGAGGAGCCGAATTTTTAGATCTTGGCAGGGCTGTTGCGCGTCGTGCGGAAAGATCCGTAGTGAGACTGGGCGCCATAACCAGCCTTGACCCGGGCATAGTTACATATCTTAACAGGCTTTCCTCGCTTCTTTTTGTTGCTGCGAGGAGAGTAAACATTGACTCCGGGTTCAAAGAAAAGCACCCCGATTACAGTTAGATCTTTAAGGCGAAGATTCGCCTTAGGTTGATTTGCATGAAAGCAGCAGTCTTTGATAAAAACGGTATAGAAAATCTGAAAGTCTTGGACATAGAAAAGCCTGTGCCAGCAAGCGGCGAGGCGCTCGTTAAAGTTGCATCCGCGGCGATAAACCCCATCGACGACAGGGTTATAAACAAGGTCGATTTCGGCGGCAAGCCGCACATACCTGGAGCAGAGGTGGCGGGAGTCGTCGAGGAAGTCGGCGACAGCGTAAAGGGTTTCTCGAAAGGGGACCACGTAATAGTCTATCCAAGGAAATTTGACGGAACCTGCGACATGTGCCTTGCCGGCAACGAAATGCTGTGCAGGAACGGCGGCATATTCGGACTTGCAACTGACGGCGGCTTTCGTGAGTATATTGCAGTGCCGGAGGCCAACCTGATAAAGGTGCCAGAAGATATGAACATGGAGCTTGCAGCGAGCATCCCGGTTGCGGCCCTCACGGCATATCACGCCCTGGCAATGGCGCGGCTTTCGGCAGGAGAAACCCTGTATGTAGTGGGAGCGTCAGGAAACACGGGCATGTTTGCTGTGCAGCTGGGCAAAATCCAGGGGGCGCATGTAGTGGCTATTTCTGGGAAGAAATGGCTCGGGGACTTTGGCGCGGACACTGTTGTCGACGGAGAGGCATTAAAGGCTGAGACTTCAAAACCGGACTTCAAGAAGGCCAATGTTGTTGTCCATTCGATAGGCTCGAAAGAGTGGGATAGGTCGATGTCGCTATTGGACCTGAACGGCAGGCTTGTCCTGTTTGGGGCCCTGACCGGGCAGGACGTTGCACTCAACGTCCAGGACCTCTACGCAAGACAGATAAGCATTGTCGGATCCACTGGCGGGTCAAAGAAGGAGATAACGGAGCTCGTAAAAATGGCCAAGAACCTTAAGGTCAGGGTATGGAAAAGGTTTCCGCTTGAGAAGATAGTGGAGGCATTTGAGGCTGAACATTCAGAGGAAAGGGACGGCAGGGTGATGCTTACCTTTTGAGTGCTATCCGGCGCTGCGGTTTCCCTGCGCAGTCTCGTTGTAGTAAAGGCGTGATAGATATTCAAGGCTGCTCGGCAGGAACCCGTAAAACGCGCTCCTGTAGCGGGTTGCGTTACTGAACATCGAAGGCACGGATATTGTCAGGTTTGTCGTTTCGTTCACATAGTAGCTCATTAAAACGCTGATTTTTACGACTGACTCGTTTTTCGGCAGAAGCACAAGGGACACGCATTGCGGCGTGTCTTGGACCGAACTGCTAACCTTGGTTACGTTTACATACTTGCGATAGCTATAGCGCTCGAAGCTTTTGATGTAATAGTCGTAACTCGGGCCGCTTGCATTTGTGAGCTCTGCTTTTGACAGGTCTGATAAGTTTTTCAGAAGAAACATGCTGAATGTCGCGTTTGAGGTTATGTTGAAGCGTGCCGACGCGCCGAAACCCGGAACACATTCTTGCGAGAATGAAAAGTACGGATATATTTTTTCGGACTTCGAAGTGTTCCTGAACATCAGCACGGGCTTCAACTGCCGTATCGTCTTGTTGACTAGGCTGTACATCCCGGTTATGTTTTCGTAAGAAACGGGTTCGGATGCTGCGGACCTGTTTAGGTGCGAGACGTTGTACCCCGCGGCAAGGCTTTTGCCAAAGCTAGAATTATACGGGAAAAAGTATATCATTATCCTGCCGTTTTCTGAGCGCAGACGCGAAGAATTGGCGTATAGCAGGACTGTCACGTTTTTTACAGAAACTGGAACCCCAACCACGGAGGCGTTTATTGCCGCAGCGCCGGCATAAAATCGCATGTTGCTGAAATTCCCGTTTAGCAGATACCTGTATGGTGTAAGGTTAAGAGACACGTAGGTGCTATTGAAGGCGCCGGATGGAACCTTCAGCCCTATCGCGGCGTGAGGGGTGGCGGCTAGGTTATAGTGCGTGCCTGTCGGCCAGACCGGCCCGAAGAGCAGGGCTACGCCAATTATTATTAGGCAGATGCTTATGCCTGCGCTTGACCTTTTTATCCATGCTTTCAGCCGCAGCGCTGCTTTCTCGAGCCTGCTTTCGGAATAAACCATAGAAAGGAAAATCCCTAGCACTACGCTTATTAAAAGGTAGTATCCGAGTATCGCGACATTTATTACCAATGGCCCGCTGCCTGCAATGCCAGCACTGTAAAGTCCTGCCGGAAGGAAAGCCGCTATGGCAATTGTCAGATTGATACGTGAATCCCTCACGTCTGTGAAAAGCAAGAATGCCGCGTAAAACGCCAGCGCGGCAAAGCTGTATACGGCTATGGCTGTAGCCGTACTGAAGTATGCCACAGAACTTCCTACTATTATGGCTATTGCTATCCCTATGGAAAGGTCGGTAAATTTCTCATATATGGACAGCATTACCCCTAGGGCCACGAACAGGACGAACGAATACAAGATAAAGTAGCTGTTGTTCAGCACCACAAAGTAAAGCAGGAATAGCGCGAAAATGACGTAGCATACGGCTACTGCAAGATTGCTGTATGCGGTGCGGCCTTGGACTGCTGGCTTTTTTATGTTTGAATGCATATGGCTACCACATGAGGACTAAACAATGACAATATTTTATTTTATAGACAAGACTTAAATAGCCTTTTATGACAATGAATATCAGTTTGCATGGGCGGAGGGAATATGGCCCATCGGAAGGATAATGGGCCGGTGGAGAATAACGCAAGGCTGTCTGCACTTAACGCCATTAGCGGCATTTATAAGGATTATCTTTGGAAGAAGTCCGCTGTTTTTGAATCGCTTGAGAAGATAATAAATAATGCAGGCACGGGCCCTAGGCTGGACAGCGTGACATTCAATGCGGTAACCGCGCTTGTAGGGGCAGGCGAGGGAACGTGGTCGCGCATTTGGAATGCAGCCTTTGTTGACATATCAGAGCACTTTTCCGGAAGGCTTACAGAAAAGATGAAGGACCTAGACCTACGGTTCGTGGAACTCGTAGAAAGCCTTCCGCTTGGGAGGAATTACCATCTTACATACGACGAAAAAGGGCTGCGACTGCTCGAATATTATTCAAGGCAGTTCGACATACTGAATTCTTCTGCTCTGCTGCTTGTGGCGGCGGAACTGTCAAAGGTCGGCGAAGTCTCTGAACTGGCACGGAAGGACAGGGAGCTGAACTTTATAGAGCAGAAGGCCGTTGACAGAGCTGCAAAGCACCTCAGGGAAAACCCGTATAGCGTTGATTTCAAAAAGATAAAAAAGTACCTGAGAGAAAGGGAGGACGATTCCGAGGAGTACAGGCCGAAAAGGGAAACCGTCGAGGTTGAATTCGAGGATCCTGAAAGGAGCTACAGGCACTATGATGTATAGCAATTATGCAAACAGATTGGGTGTAGAGTATGGGATTTGGATTTTCAAAGAAAAAGGCGAAGGACGAAGGAAGAGGCGCTCCTGCAGCAGCAGCAGAGGCAAGCGCAGAGGTAAAGGCTATGCATAGGAAGGAGCTGGTAGAAAGGCTCTTGGAGATGGCAAGCTCTGAAAAGATAGAGAACCGCAGGATAGTGCTTTCTTCTGTCAGGAACCGCGACATAGACGGCAGCATAAAGCTAGAAGTTGCTGCCAGGATAAGGAAGACTTCAGAAAAGATGCTAGAAAGATATGATGCAGAGCTTCGCGAAAGAAATCGCGACGAAGCCGCAGTGAAGGCAAGCATCCGCAGCGAGCACGAGCTCATTGGCGACGTCGATGATTTTGTCAAGGGCTTAAAATAGCCGGCAAGGCACAAAATTCTAGCAGGGCATAGCAATATATAAAATATATTGCACAGAATAATTAACCGATTAGCTCCATCGTCTAGTGGACATTGCAAGGCAACCAAAAAAGGACGGCGGCCTCTGGAGCCGTAAACGCCAGTTCGAATCTGGCTGGAGCTAATTAGGTAAGGGTTGTGGAGAAGATTTATGATCTGGTTGTTGTAGGCTGCGGCGCGATGGGAAGCTCCGTGGCATACCATGCAGCCTCGTCCGGCATGAAAACCGCGGTCATAGAACAATTTGGGCTTAATCACAAGAACGGCTCCTCGCATGGAAGATCAAGGATATTTAGGATTGCGTACTCCGAAGGCCAAAAATATGTACCAATGCTGAGGCGCGCGCTGACGCTTTGGAAGAGGCTAGAGAAAGCTTCCGAGAAAAGGCTCATTACCAGGACAGGTTTTATAGTAATAGGCAAAAAAGGCGGATTTATGGTAAAGGGCGCGATAGACTGTGCCAGAGCCGAAGGCCTTGATTATAGCGTTTTGAACAGCAAAGATATAATGTCCAGGTTCCCGGAGTTCAGGCCAGCGGATGATGAGATAGGGATTTATGATCCGAACGGAGGCGTTCTTTTTCCTGAGAGATGCATAAGCGCAAATGTAAAGCTTGCCAAGGCGCATGGAGCGAAATTTTATTTCAGAGAAACCGTGCAAGGATGGAGGGAGAAGGGTAATGTAATTTTGGTGCACACGGACAAGGGCGAATACTCAACCAAAAAGCTGGTGCTGGCGGCAGGATCCTGGACCAAAAAGCTTGAGAATGGTATGCAATTGCCGCTAGATCCGCATAAGGTCGGTGTTTTTTGGTTTAAAAATAATGTAGGATTGACGCAATCTCCAAAAAATCTTGTTCCGTTTGTATGGGAACTGGATTCTAGCAATAGTTTCTATGGAGTGCCAGAAATTGGGGGCAAAGGACTGAAGATGGGCATACATAGGAGCGGTTATAGGCGTAAAATTGACGATAAACCAAAGGACGTTGAGAGTAGGGATCTAAGGTATTTGCATAAGATGCTTAAGGGCAGGATGCCAGGCGTCCGTGGGGCTCCATCCGAAAAATCCACTTGCATATATACAGACACTCCTGACAAAGATTTTATAATAGACTTTTATCCAGGCAGAAAAAATGTTGTTGTGCTTAGCCCCTGCTCTGGGCATGGCTTCAAATTCTCTTCGGTAATTGGCGAGATTGCGGTAAATATGCTAAATGGAAAGAAGATACCATACGATATGAAATTTTTCACTGCGTCTAGATTCGGAAACGTACCGCGCATGGCACGCGGGCCAAAAAGTAGGATGGATAATCATATTTGACTTGGGGTTGTTCAAATGGCTGAGAAAAAAAATGAAATGAAGAATCACGTGGTTGTATGCGGATACGGGGTTGTGGGGCAGAAGATAGTTGAGATTTTAAGCGAGCACAAGGTGCCCCTGATTGTGATTGAAATCGAGCCTAAGATCTGCGAGAAGCTAAAGTCGCTTGAGTACCAGTATATAGAGGGCGATGCTACGCAGCCGAAGGTTCTCAAGGACGCAGGAATAATGGGCGCCAAGGCGGTGGCGTTTGCAATGGACAACGATGCCAAGAACCTGTTCGCGGTGCTTACTGCAAGGGATCTCAACAAGGACATATTCATAACCACCAGGGCAAACGATGCAAGGGTAAGGGACAAGATGGTGGAGGCAGGAGCAGACTACATAGTAATGCCGCAGAAGAGCGCAAGCAAGGAGATACTTGAGGAGATATTAAAGTGATGCAGTGGTGTATAGTTGAATAGCAGCACCGGTTCAGAGATACCTGTCAAATATATAATTGCCTTTGCATTGCTAGTGGCTTTTGTATTCGTATTTGCTGTTTTTTTCATAGAGTCAAGAGGTGTGGGACTCTACTCCGCAGTATACTTCACCACCAGCGCGCTGTTTGACGCCGTCGGTGTCAGCGGGGGCTCCATGGTCTCTGCCGCAATACCTGTCTACAGCAGGGCCTTCCCTTCCTTTATCGTAATACTTTTTATGCTCGGAATAATCAAGATAGCGGTAATAGGTTTTGTGCTTGCCGGAATCGTTGACCTGATAACAAACATAAGGCTTAGGGAGAGGTTTGTATTCTTCAGGATACGCAAGCTAAAGAACGGAATCTTGGTCTGCGGATTTAATTCACTGTCGGAGGACCTGTGCCAGATACTGAAGGCCAAGGACATGCCGTTTATCGTCATAGAAAAAAACGATTCTAGGGCTGAGGCTGCGGAACTGCTTAATTATAATGTCATAACGGGCGACTTTGGAGACGACGCCGTGCTTAAGGAAGCGGCAATTTCACAGGCAAAGTGCGTCATCATGGCTTCCGAGGACGACTTTGAAAACCTGCTCGGGGTTGTAGCTGCGCATTATCTCAACAGGAAGGTAAAGATAATAACAAGGGCGCGCGATGAGGATTCGGTGTCCAAGATGCAGCGCGCCAACGCCACGATGTGCGTGATACCGGAGGTGCTTGCAGGCCTGGAGATGGGAAACAAGATATTGCAGAAGGTGAGATAGATGGAAAACGAAAGGCTTTACGCGATAATAATATTCTCGTTTGTTATTTTTTTCATCTCCTACCTGCTTACGGTTTCCGCCGGACTGGATCCGGTATCGGCGCTGCTGTGGAACGCGCTTGCAGCCATGGATATAAGGTATTTCAGCCTGCCCATAGGCATAGGATCAAGCGCACAGATACTTCTGGCAGATATGCTTGACGTTCTCGTATTTGTCATGTTCACGGTTTGGGTTGCATCGATATTTTTTGACTTCATAAAAAGCGTTAGGGTAAGGGACAAAATAATAGAATCAAAGATCAAAAAGCTGTCTGCACATACTATAGTTGCACCTTATAACGGCTTTGCTAGCACGTTCATAGATGCCGCTGAAAAGAAAGGTGTGAAGGTGACTGTGGTATCGGAGAGCGAAAAGGGCGCAGAAAGGGCTTATAGGAATGGCAACCTTGTAATTCTTGGAGATCCTGCTTCCAGCTTGACATTTGAGAAGGCCGGAATAAGACGCGCATTGTACCTGGTGGCATGCTCTGAGGACGATATGGAGAACACTTTAATAGCCATATCGGCAAAGGCTGGAAACAGCAAAATAAGGATAATTGCAAGGTCGGCCAATTTAGGAAGCATATCTAAGCTGGAGCATGCAGGAGCCTACAGGATAATAATGCCAGAAATAGCCGCGGGCGAGGACATGGCAAACGAGCTCCTCAAGCGCGTTATTTGAATCCTGCATTTGGGGCGTTGGACTTGAGGAATTGCTATTTTCTATTGTATTTCTCTTCGATAGAATCCATTGCACTATTTAGGAGCTTCATCTTTTGCTCATTTATTTGCTTTTGAACCTCGTCCTTGAAAAGGTCCGGGTGGTACTGCAGCGTAAGCTTCCTGAACGCCTTCTTTGCATCCTCGAATGAAGAGCCCTCGGGCAAGCCAAGTATTGCATACGGGCTTGAAGAGTTTGCAAACGCCTGCGGGCCCGCATTCGAATTTTCGGAACTTTGCGAGGATCCGGAGCGTGATGAAGATCCGCCGCTGGAGTAGCCTCCGCCGGCGTGTGACTGCGAACCGCCACCCCGGAGATCCTCAAGCGCAGGTGTCCCGGACCCCGCATTGGATTGCTCTTTTAAGTAAGAATAATTTTGAGCAGCTAAGGCATCTTCTGAAGGAGGTTTCTTAGACATAGGGTTTGGTACGTTTTTACTTTGTAAACCATCTCCGCCGCTAGCAGGAACATTAGAGTTTGACGGGTATGGTGCCAAACCGGTTGTTTTGCCATTTCCAGTCCCTGGAGGGGCTTCTGACGCATCTTTAGGCGCAGGCGGCTCCGGCAAATTTTTTAGAAACCTGCGCTTTGCAAGGAAGCCCATGCCAGCGGTAAGCAAAGCGAGGTTTATCTCTGTTTTGTTTTCGTCCATTATCTTTTTGAGCTGGTATTTGTCAGCATTTTGGCGATAGTCCTTAGATTTTTCGTAGTCCTTGGCTGCCTTCTGTTTTGCCTCAGCCTTGGCGGCACTATAAGCCTCACGATGCGATCCGCTGAACATGAATAGATGGTGCGGTATTTTTACTATGCTTACTGGATTTGGTTTGCCGATAATCGGTTCTCCGGATATCTTTGATATTATCTTTCGGGTATGTCCAATGTGTATGTATGAACCTTTGGTCTCTACGAATTTGGTTGCCCTTCCACCTCCGGATTCCGGCTTTGGCGCAAGCGGACCACGACTTTCCGCGGACAGATATTGATCGCTGAGGGGATTAAGACGTCTGCCCAGTTTCTCCTTTTTTTGTTTTTCCTTCTCGGGATTTGCCCTGCCAAACTTCTTTTCTTTGCCGCTTCCTGCAACCGCCAGATGCACCCTGTTTTTTATGCCAGTCTCGGTAGCTGCGCCCCCGACCATCACCCCCCCTGCGCCTCCGAGTACCAGGCGCGGGCCAAGCTGCTTCTCCTTTTCAGAGGCCAGCCTGTCTACGGCTTCCCTGAGCGGAGCGTTTCCGGCAACTTTTCTTGCAAGTCCGCTTGGCCTTCTAGACAATCCGCGGACCTTTAAATCCTGCCTCAGGGCCTTTGCTGCGCCCCTAAACCTATTCAGTTTGGTTCCGCTGCCTTTGATCTTGGCAAGCCTTGCTATGCTCCTGGCAGACCTTCCCCTGATTACTGGGTTGGCACCGTATCTCACGGCTTTGAGCCCCTTGCCCTTGCCGCCTTTGCCCATGCCTCCAGCAATCCCGAGCATGGATGCAACTCCGAAAACGGCAAATATGTCGGCTCCGCGGGTCAGGCCTGCCGCTGCCGCTATGAGTATTAGGATTATTATTACCGGAATCAGGACTAGGACAGCATTGAAACTTAACAGCAAAAATGCAATTTCTACTACCATCCCTCTCAATATTATTATGCATTAATTGATATTTAAGTTTTGCTTATTTGGCGTTTTTGTGCGCTGTCTTCTTGTTGCCGTTATGGAAGCGCGCTCCGGGCTTTCCGCTAGGCTTTGGACGGCGCCTTGATGCCTGGAATAGGAGTAATACTGCGGCTATGGCTATGGTGCCTGCAGTTGCCAGCAAACCAAGATTGCCGAAATCCAAGGCGTAATTGCCTATTGTGACACCTTCGACCGTGGCGTTCGGCGCATAGGAGTAGTTGTATTCGAATGTCTTCTCCTCGTTGCTGAGGAGGTCGAAGTTGGTGCCGTTGCTCAGCTTTAGCGGGGGTTGGTAGATTATGTTCGGCTCTGGAGCGGGATTGCCGTAGTACTGGGCTATTACCCTTTCCTGGCCTATGCCGCAAACGTTGAACGATGCAGAGAACCCTCCCGTAGAATTTGTATACACTGTTTTGACAAGGCCTAGCTGCGGCGTGAAGCTTACTCCGCTGCCGTTTGCGTATTCCGGTATGCAGTATTCGTATGTTCCAAGCATCGGGGAGTACTTTACTGACGGCAGACCGTTATCTCCGTATATGTTGCACACTGCCGGCGGGCTTACCGGAACCGCAAGCAGGCTCTTCGATTCGTTTGCGCATTCGTCCGGCCCTATCGAATTGTATGACGTGGCAAAATTTATCGTATTGGCCTCCGAAGCGTATACGCCCTGGGTTATTGTCGCCAGGGGGTTGGCGTACTGACAGCCGGTGGCATTGCCAGAGAATGCGCATTTCAAGGCATAGGTGTAGTATGCGGTTGGATTCGCACTGGGCGTCACGCTCGAGTTGTAATAGTTTATGTTTGTGTCGTAGTATATGTATATTGGCGAGCCCGCAGGCAGCGGCGTGTACTTCAGCCCCAGAATGCCGCTCCTGAATCCTGCGTTGCCTACAACCTTTACTTGCGTTTCGTTCGGGTTTATGGGATTTACAATTGGATTGGCAGCGTCTGTTATGTATGTTATGTTTGCAAAGTTAAGGTCTACTGGCATGTATATGGTATTGTTGAAGGCGTCAACGAACTTGTACATGAGCCTGTTGTAGCCTATTATGTTTTTGTTGCCGCTGACATTAAGGAGCATGCTGTTCAGGTATGAAGTGCGCGTAAAAATGCTAAACAGCTGCGTGTAAGTAGTGAATGTGCTGTTGGTATAATTGAATTTACTGGAATATGGTGATGTTGAGCTGCTTGTGGTGCCATATTGCGGTGATATCGGCACTATTTCCTGAAGTGCATAGCCATCATATGAGGCACTCTGCCCGTTGAAGTTTGTCTGTTGGTCAAGGGTAAGAAGCTGGTAATTGTAGTTGTGCGTCGAATTTATGAAGTAGGGGGTGCTAAGGCCTTCGGCTGCAGCGTTTATTTCACTTGTAAGACCCTGCGCTATAAAGCTTAAAACGTTCGGAAGGCCGTTCCTGGTCACGCTGTCGTTTACCGTTATGTTCCCAAGCAACCTGTTCGTAAGTATCTTGTAATTGATTATTGAAGGGAGGGTAAGGAATTCGTCTGAAATTTGCGGGGCGTATATGTTGCCGTTAGGAAGGTACTCAAGATATGTGGCTCCTCCGGCGACGGTCTCGTTTATGGAGTTGGACTTTCTTGACACGTTTGCCTGCGCGACAGAGTAGCCGTTGAACGTATAGCTTACACCAACGTTGTTTCCGCTGTTCCCGTTGCTTAAGCCATTAAACGTATATGCCGAACAGCTCGGATCGGAGCCAGGATTTGGAGGGTCGGGATTCGGCGACCACTTTTGATAAAGTGTGTATTTTGTATAGTAGGGTACCAGAAGGTAGCCGTCTATGCTGCTATTGATGTATTCTGGCAGGGAGGTTATTCCAAGTCCTGAAGTGCTCGGGTAGCTGGTAATGGCATTGTAATTGGGTGTGACTCCGTTGTCGGAGTTTGCAGCGCTGTTTGTCTGCGATGAGCTTATCCCATTGGGAAACAGCGTTGAGACAAGGTTTTGAAGCTGCAGGAAATTCTGCGGTGCGCCCTGGGATAGCACGTAGTTGAACGAGCTTGGCACATCCTCAAAAGGAGGATATATGTTGGCAACGTTGGTGTCGTAGAGGCAGGGCGTATTCTTTTCCGAGTTGCTTATAAAGCAGTTGTACGGCGCATCTGCGCCAAGCGAAATCTTTGTATAATTTTCGAGGTTCACCTTAAAATTCAGCAGCTCTGTGTACAAGCCCGAATACTCCTCAGGTATGGGATTATTTGGATTATAAGCATAAGCATGCGCAAGTATCATCAGGCTGCCGTTGAATGCTGCCGAAAACGCGGTATCGTTCACTTTTGGCTGGTTTCCATACGCATTTACGAATGGCCCTATTGGCTCGTATCCGTTTGAATTCGATCCTATGGTGTTTGGAGTGTAGGTGCAATCGGCGGCGCAGTATGATATGTATTTATTGTTGCCTATTGAGATGTTGGCTGAAAGCGGCCATCCGTATGGCGGAAAATATCTTATGCCAGAGCCTCCTGTTGTAGTCGATATTGCAGCAGGATTGGCGGCTGCTGTGTCTGGTATGAGCGAAGGGTCTATAGGTATTTCGGTTCCGTTTGAGGTGAATGCCCTAAGCATGAGTATCGTGGATGTAAGTCCGTTAACAGTGAATGTCCAGTTATCGAGCATATAGTTTATGCCTTCGAAATCGGTTATTCCAATGACGTGATGGTTGCTTTGTATATCGTTTGCCGTGGGTGCACCGGCATACGCATTCGCAATTGTGCTGTTGTTGAATGGACCGCCGTCCTGCAGGTATTTTGTTATGCTGAAATTTTCCGTTGAGTTTGAATAGTTTAAAGACTGCGTCCCGGCATAGGATATCGAGCTTGATCCCACGCTGAAAACTGCAAGGTATCCGAAATACGGGTTCGCCAGATAAACGAACTGACCCCCAGGGGCTGCCGCTATTTCACTGGACGGAATAAAGCCGCCCATGTTTCCAGAAGTAAACTCGCTTGTTATTGCTGTGCCATTCGACAGCAGGGCGTCCACTTCGAACTCTTCACTTTTGCATGAAACGGGAGGTATGGCGAATTGAGCAGAGCAGCTATTTAAGCCTATCGTATTCCTGTCTATTCCTACAATAAACTTGTCGTCTGCATAGTCTGTGGCCATGGCCAGTGGTATTAGGGATCCGAAGGTTACGCCTGAGCTGCCGAGATTGGCTATGCCGAATAGTATTTGTGTGGTGCGGGTTATTGGTGTGACGTTGGTTACGTAAAGATTTGCGGACTGCTCCAGCAGAGCCTTCTTCCAATAAGATTCCCATGCAGATGCATACGCCTTCTTTGACGGAAAGAGTTGGCCCTCGAGAACGTTTGGCTGGTAGTTGGTCATGTTGAAATAACCAACAGGTATGAACCTCATTGTTATTAGAAATGTCTTTGCTGTGCTTGTAAGGCAGAGGAACCCGCAAGAGCTGGTATAATTGAATATGTATATGTAATCGTTTGGAGATGACGCAATGTATGTGGGCTCCTGCACCTGACCTACCCTAAAAGGCCCTATTGCCTGGCTTGTTTTTGGGTTTAGGAAGCTGAGCAGGCCGAGGCTGGCCACTACTGTGTTTGACAAGCTTGTAAAGAAGTCTGTGCTTGGATCGTCAAATGCAGTATTGCTGGGATTTGTAACCTCAGTTGAGGGATATTCTACAAGATCTCCATTACCGTCAGTGGCAAAGAAACCCGAGCCGGTATGCAGCGGCATGCTGTCCAAATAATTGGCAGGCGCCAGATAGTTGTGCGGGCTGTACATGTCAAAAGATAGATTCAGGAATTCGGCGCGGCCGTTTACGTTGCTTATGGTAGCAGGCATGGAAAAGTTATAAAGATAATACGGAAGAGCTGTTACGTTCTTGAACGCCATTGCACCAATTGGCACGCGATACGCATTGTAGCCCCACGCTATGCAATCTGATGTGAAAGGAAATGTTGTGGTACAATATGACCTTGCGACTATGTAGTTTCCCTGAAAACTTGGGGCATTTGATGTAAATACTGGCACAGTTTGGGTGTATGGCCAGTTGCCCAGGCAGTCGGATGTACCTGGGAAGCAGGGTGCTGCAGGAGTATCGCCCGGCTGCAAAGCTCCGTTGTAGAAGAATTCTGCAGGACCAACAAAGGTCGCGCTGTGCAGGCCGTCGCCAGATGGACAGCGACTCGGATCGTTGTAGTACAAATCTGCTGCGCAGGAGAATTCTGCAGATCCAGCACGGTTTATGACGGTAGCTGGCTGGTACAGGCTGCCCTGGAAAAGCAGATAGCTAGGGAACTTTATGCCCTCCACATTTATAGGTATTGTTATGAAGGCATTTGTCACCTGATCTACAATTGAATTCTCCTCATAATTATATGTATAGTTGCAGTAATTGGCTCCGCCCGTATATTTGCCTCCGCTTGGACTTGTATAGAAATAAAGATTTTTTAGGGTCGTCTGGTTGTGCAAAGGCCCTACGTTTACATTTGAAAGGTCTGCGTACCTTGCATGCCACGACCATATGGCGCTTTGTGGCTGGGTAGGTACGCTGTCGAATATGTAAGACTGGGTATCATAGCCGTTTGAAAGCACGAAATTGTTTGGGTTGGTCGACTCGTTGGATTGGGGGGAATAGCCAAGGTTGTTTACTACAGGATCAGAAAGATTAAGGAATGCGATGTTTACGGTAGCATTTGCCGGGCTCGACTGGTTCCAGCTTATGTATATGTGCTGCCTTACAATGGTGTTGAGGGCGGTTGCGCTTGCAAGGCACCTGTCCCCGGCTATGTGCGAGGCATTTGAAGTTACCATGTACTCAATTGTGTTTGATGGATCTGGAGACAATGGGCACGTTATAAGCCATTGCGCGTCTTGGCTGTTGTATTTTAGTACCTGCGGTATTACGGCGCCGTTCGAACTGGCTGAAGACTGCACCGCAAAGCTGCCGTCGCCCGCATAGCTGCTGTACTCGCTTGCGGAAACCGGATTTGACGAGTTTGTGTATATGTTGCAGTATCCATTGTCAAGCGTGCTCCCTCCGTAGCAGCCGTATGGCACGTCTATTGTTGGAGGTATGATTGATTCCTCTGCTGTGCCATCCGAACCAGAGCTGCCGGAGTAGCACCCAGAGCCTCCTCCGCCGCCAGAAACATCGTTTGCATAAATTTTACTAACATCTATTTGGCTTTCGATAGGCGCAAGCAAGTACACATTAATAACGCCTCCGCCGCCTCCGCCTCCTCCGCCGCCGTAACCTGAGAAGCCTTCACAGCCCTTGCCAGCGCCGCCTGCGCCTCCGTTAGCTTCTAATGATCCGAGTTCTACGTCTTTAATATTAGTAGTGGTGATAAACAATCTTATATAGCCGCCTCCGCCGCCACCTCCTGCCCAGTTAGTGCTCGCTCCGGAAGCGCCGTTTGCTTCAATCTCGCCGTTATTTATAAAGTCTTTTGCAAATATTTCTAGCTCTCCGCCGGCTGAGCCGCCATTGCCCGGAGTTGGACTGCAGCCTAATGGGTCGATACACGCTGCAGCGCCGCCGGAACCTCCGCCGGCATCGGAGCCGCCATTACCACAGCCGAATGCTGTAAATGTGTAACCGGAAGCGCCGCTTGCAGCGGGCCCACCTCCGCCGGAACCGGCACAAGCTATTGCAGAATAGTTGCCGCCTCTGCCGCCTGAGCCGCCGCCAGATTTATATATAGTTCCACTGGTTCCATCGCCGCTTTTGCAGTTGAAGCATCCTCCACTCCCGGAAGCGCCTGAACTCTGAACTAAACCGTTGTTTGTAAAGGAGTCTATAGCAGTTATGCTGTAGCTTGCAGTTGATAGTGTTACGCCACCTTCAATCAGTATCGTATTAGCGCAGAGTGGCCCAGAAAGCGTTTCAGAAGATGATATCGTAAGGTCTCCCTGATTTGTGACTCCTGACGGGCATGAAAGCGTAGGGCCCTGCTCTATTACTGGCGACATAACAGTAACAGGCAGCGCATTTTGAGGCAGTATTGTAGTCTGCACTGTGATATTGGGCTGCGAAGCCGCAGCCGCCTGATTGTTGATAAGCACTACCACAATCGCCAGCACAAAGGCGATAATCAGCCGTTTGTTTGCAGACATCAGAAGGTCATCCCGGATATTAATGATAAAAACAAGTATTTAATAATTTAGCAGAGGCATATGGAATTGTGGTTTTATGGATGCAAAAAGCATAAAATGGATTGGCCATGCAGGCTTCTTTATCGAATGCGGACCCTTGATTTTGGCCATTGATCCGTTTCGCGTCGAGAGCAAGCCTGAAAAATTGGCTGACATCGTGCTTGTCACCCATCCGCATTTCGACCACTGCAGCAGGGAAGACATAATTAAGGTCGCCAAGCGCGATGCGACGATTATAGCCCCTAAAGGATGCATTGAGGGAGATGCAGGCTTGCGCGTCGAAATATCTAAGCCCGGATTCAAAAAGGATTTTGAAGGCTTGTCAATAGAGGCTGTTCCGGCCTACAACACAAAGCCTGAAAGGCTTTCTTACCATCCAAGGTCCAACGGCTGGGTCGGATATGTAGTTGGATACAATGGTGCAAGGCTGTACCACGCAGGCGACACAGACGCCATTCCGGAAATGGCCGCGCTTGGCGAGATAGAATACGCACTGCTGCCAATCGGCGGAACTTATACAATGGATGTCGAAGAGGCAATAGGCGCTGCGAAGACCATAGGGGCAAGGCACACTGTGCCCATGCACTACAAGAATCTGCTTGGCAAGGAGGGCTCCAAGGCTGTGGAATCCAAATTCAGGTCCGAGGTCGAAGGCGCCTTGATAATGCCAGAAATACAAAAGCCTACATATTCATTCTGAATTTTCGCCATTTTCTGCTATGGATTCCGCAAGTTCTTCTGCAAGGGCGGCAAGCTCTTCAGGAGCAAGCTGGAAAGGCCTCATGTCTTCGTACCTTCCCTCGGCAAGCGACTTGGCAAGGGCCTTGCTTATTCCCAGCTCTCCCGACGAGTCTGCAAGGGCGTTGCCAATCCTTTTCTTCTTGTGCTCCATTAGCAATGATATTACTTTCATTGCCTGACCGTCTATCTTTGCGTCCTTTGGGTCAAGCAGTATTATGGATGAATCAACCTTGGGCGCAGGATAGAATGACAGCCTTGAGACCCTTTTTATTGGGTAGATTCTGAAGTTCAGCTGGGAGAATACGCTGAGCTTTGAATATTTCCTGCTGCCGGGTCTTGCAATAATGTGGTCAACGAATTCGCGCTGCAGGCACAGGACCGCCTGCATCTTGTGCTCTGACAGCCACATGAGCACCTTGCTGGATATGTTGTATGGTATGTTCGATACCATTATGTCGCATTTCTTGAAAACTTCGGGGTCCAGGTCGAAAAAGTCTGCGTTTATAAGCTTGAGGTTGTGGAATGCAAGATTCATTTTCAGCCTGTCAAACAGGGCTTTGTCCTTCTCGACTGCGACAACCGAGTTAGCGACCTCGCAGAGCTTCCTGGTCAGCACGCCCAGCCCTGCGCCCAGTTCCAGCGCATTCTTGCCGTCCGCATAACCTGCCTCGAACTCGGCTATTTTTGGGCTCTTGAGAAAGTTCTGCCCCAGCTTCCTTTTCGGCCTTATTATGCTATCCGGGGCATGCACCTCAGGTTCTGCATCGTTTCCGCTTTTCATCATAATCAACAAATACCCGCAAATATTCCTTTCTTGTGTTAGATTTTTATATTTAACAATCTTTTAATACCAATGCAAGCGGGTGTTATTCGCGATGAAAAGAGGGCAAAGTGCTGTTGAGTTCCTTACCGTATACGGTTACGTGCTGCTCATACTTGCCCTAGTCATATCTGTTCTCATAATCTACATCTCGCTGCCAAAGAGCATACTGCCATTGCAGTGCGTTGCCTACAATTCCTTCAGCTGCGTGGACGCAGTATACGGGATCGACAACATTAACGGCGCCAGCTCCCTTCTTGTGTTCACGGGAAAGATGACAGTGCCGGGTGTTGTGAACATAACGAGCTTCAGCTCCACCATGAGCTCGAACCCCAGCATATACGGCTACTGCGAGCCGTCCCTTGTTACAGAGGGCGAGAATTTCTACTGCGTGGCAGGGTACACGTTTATGCCAAGGATAACCAGCAACTACTATGCGACATTCAGGATTGTCGGAAACTATTGCACTCCGGTCGCGAACAATCCGTTTTTCCTTGACTGCCCGGGATCGTCCAACTACAGCTGGACCGGCAACATGAGGATAACCGCAACTAACGTGAGCATAAAGGCCACCGCATATGTGCCGCTTACGATAACAAACAGGCAGGACGAAGCCACGCCAGTAAATTTTCAACAGAATGTGTCTTTCCCGGCATCCAAGTATGCGGCTTACGAAGACCCGAACCTGGGAAACATAAGGTTTTACTACAAAGGCATAGAGCTGTACAGCTGGTGCCAGACAAATTGCAATTCTTCAGCCTCTGGCAATGCAACATTCTGGATTAAGCTTCCTGTCGCCATACCAAAGGGCAGCAGCATAACCGTTGGAATGTACTTCATGCCGCAGGTGGTTGGCTATACTGGATATCATGCAGGGGAAGCCGCAAACTACAGCATAGAATACGGTTTGTACGACAACGGCGCAAGCGTATTCAACTTCTATTCTAATTTCAACGGCACACGCATAAATGCAAGCAAATGGCTCGTTTACAATGGCAAAGGCAGCAGTGCTAGCGCAGATGACAGAGTAATCTTCTACAACCTGGACAATACGAATACAGCTTTCTGCAACAGCACAGTAATAAGAAGCATTTACGATTTCGGGCCCAACAGCACATTAGAAACTTATGTGTCGAGCACCCTATTTAACATAGAGTCGGACAGCCTGGCCCTTTTGGACGAAGGTACTGAAAATGGATACTCTCTGGAGCTTACAGGAAACGGCGCTAGCGGAACTATGAACCTTGTTTACACGGACTACCATAGCCCGCTTTACCAGGCCGGAGGCACTTTGCAGAGCGTAGGATCCGGACCAGTAGTTGGGGTTTGGGGAATTTCTTGGCCTAAGACAGGTGATATACAGACTTATTGGCCCGGCGGCACTTTGAGTTCGACAGACACAACTTACAGCCCAGGCAAACTTACGCCTGCGCTAGGCATAATGTACTGCGGCAATGGCGACATGTGGTCTAATTGGGTATTGGTAAGGGACTATCCGCCAAATGGAATTATGCCACAGGTAGCATTCGGAACGGTGACTGCCTTCTGATTGCTAGAAGCACACATTATGAGTACACATATGCAGCTAGCGCAGCCCCTGACGGTGCGGTCCCAGAAGTCATGTTGACGTTATAGCTGCCGGAGGGCTGTATGCATGTTGCAACGTAGGTTGACGACTGTCCGGAAATATCTGCCTTTGTATCAAGTGTGCAGCCCCGCGGCAGGGTTATCGTAGACGGATCCCAGCCGGATGCGCCGAGTATTATGACGAAACTGTCGCTCACCGAAACCGGATATGTAAGGCTGGTAATATATGGCGAAGTTGAGCTGTTTTGTGCAGTATACACTTTTAATTTGGTGTATGACAAGTTAAGCCCTATTCCGGAAAGTGTCATGTTCCAGGTTCCTGAGGAGTAGCATTTGCCCGTCTGCGCACTCTGGTAGCCTATCGATGCACAGTCCTCGCCGTTTTCGCAGGAGGTAGATTTACCATACACGTTGGTTGCCCATGATTCAGAGGATAAAGAGTATGCTCCATCTGCGCACGCGAAAAGATATGTAGTGTATGTTGGCGGAAGCGTGAGAAACAGGTTTGAAGTATACGCGTTCTGGACAGAATTGCTGCTAAAGGCAACAGGCGGTATTACCGGCGCTTGCGCTGCTGATACGGTTTGTATTACCCTGCCCTTTATTATGTGGTGCTCGCCTGTCGATGGGGATATGTAGTCTATTATCAGGTACCCTTCGAAAAGCTTGCCGCCCGGGCCTGAAAACTGCTTGCCGTTATAATAGCATTGCGCGTAAAGCTTTCCGGTAGACGAGGTAGGCACTGATATTGCAGTCGGAAATGTAGTGGCATTGGTAAGGTTGCCGTTGTTGTTGCAGTAGACTGAGGTAATGATAATAGGGTTTGAAAACTGGTTCACTATGTCGAAGTCCAGCGTGCCGGACCCTCCGAGTGTTGTGCCTATGCAGTCTATCTGTGCCGGGAAAAGACATTCGGAATGGACGCTGCTTGAGGGGTTGAAAGCGCCCATCATGAATAGAACCGAGAGGACTATAACTATTATTATTATGGCCCACCCGTATGTGGTAAGGTACTCTACGGCAGATTGCAATTTGTAGTTTTTTGACAATTTACCACGGATTCTATTATAGTATGAATGGAAATTATTTTATAGGCTTTCCTGCCACCTTAGAAGTAGCATTTTTATATTTTTCATGGCGTATTACTAAAATCCAGCGCCTCAGTAGCTCAGCATGGTAGAGCGTCTGCATGGTAGCTTTGCGGAAGCCGCAATGCCGTACAGCAGAAGGCCGAGGGTTCAAATCCCCCCTGAGGCTTATCCGGCTTTTGATGAGTTGATAACCATCCTACTGCTACATTTAAATATTAGAATGTACAAAGGTTAATTACATAAATTGCGAAAGTTACTTCGTATTTTTAAGAGATTAACGGTATGGGGTATGTATTTAAAGGCTTGCATCTTCTGATGCCCTGATTCTTTAAATCAATTAGCAATTGAGAGAAAAGTAGGTTGCGTTCGCCAGCTTGACGCAGAACGAATGGCACTATAGTGCCTTTGCGCTGCGCGGGCGGCTGAGCGCCTTGCTTGAAAAATAAAATAAGACAGAAGTGAATAAATGAATGAATTTTACGGAAGCGATAGCAACGCGTTGCATCGCACAGAAATGACGCCGCGGATTATGAAGGTGTCTTTTTACGGGGCCGCCGAAGAGGTCGGCAGGAGCTGCCTGATGGTAAGCACAGGCAATGCAAACATACTGCTTGACGCAGGGCTTGGCAATGTAAACGAACAGGAAGGCAGCGAAATGCGCATGCCGGAGATAACAGACGAAACGCTCGGCAGCATCGATGCGATAGTCGTAACGCATGCGCACCTGGACCACTGCTGCTTCGTAGCGCACGCCTATGCAAGGGGATTTTCCGGGAAGGTGTACGCCACAAAACCGACGGTGGAGCTCATGAAGCTGCAGGTTGCGGACTACGTGCGCATATCTAAGCCCAAGGAAATCACCGGAAAGGTTCTTAGGAAGCTTTCTGGAAGCTACATTTACTCAGAATACAGGAAGCCGATTTTCATAAAAGGGGTGAAGGTCGAGTTTATAAACGCCGGGCACATACTCGGAAGCGCTATGATAAGGCTAAGCTACGGCGGCAAATCGCTGCTGTACACCGGAGACATGAACCTGCAGAGCAGCCTAGTTCTTAACGGCGCTGACATGAATGGCATTTCTGCTGATACTCTGATAATGGAGAGCACATACGGAGGGGATGCCGACGTTTTCGGAAGCCGCGAGACCAGGGCGGCAGGCATGGTCAAGAGCATAAACGAAACCATACTGCAGGGAGGCAAGGTGATAATACCGAGCTTCGGCATAGGCAGGTCTCAGGAAGTGCTGATGCTGCTCCACGGCGCAATGGAAAGAGGCCAGCTGCAGCGAACCCCGATTTATGTGGACGGCGCAATAGGAAAGATCATGAAGATACACAGGCAGAATCTCAGGTACTGCAGGAAGGACGTGCGCAGCGCGATGCAAAGCGACAAAAACTTTGAATTTGTAGGCAAGAGGGACCGCAACAGGATAGCCAAGGGCGGAAGCTGCATTGTGGTGACGACCAGCGGAATGATGAAGGGAGGGCCGGTTATATTTTACCTGCGCAAACTTGCAGGCGATCCTAACAACAAGCTCATAATAGTCGGCTACCAGGCAGAAGGCACCCCGGGAAGGCTTATACGCGACGGCGCAAAGGAAGTCGAACTTGACGGAAAGATGCTGCAGATAAGGCTCAAGATAGAGCAGCACCGCATAATGGCCCATTCGGACAGGATGATGCTCGACAGGACTCCCGAAATGGTGCGTGGAGTAAGAAAAATATTTCTGGTGCATGGCGATATAGAAAAGCAGAGATCGCTTGGCACGCACATGTCGCCAAGATACGCCACGATAGTACCGAAAATAGGAGAGACGTACACCGCCTAATTTTTCAAGCTCAGGCCAGGCATTGGAAAGGTATAAATATTATTTGCAGCAACTAGATGTAATGAATATACTGATGCGCCCATAATCACGCTTATAAGGTGAAAAGATGGAAGAAACAAAAATGGCGCCAGTATATAGAATAGACTGGGCTAATGTCCTGGAAAAATTGAATACAGGGCAGATAAAAGCGGAAATGGATATGTCGGCCATAGAAAAGGTTGTGCCTCTAAGGAGGAAATAACCGCGTGGCCAGAATGGTTCAAACCATTCTTTCCCTCTTTGGGGGGGTCAAGATTCTGATTCTCACATCTCATCTTCTGGAAGCGTCATCTTTGCAAAGTCCTTGTCAGGCACTTCTATGTACATGCAGTATCCTAAATCTTTCTTTAGCTTTCCAGAAAGCTCCTCGCCCGGAATTGCCTCCACCTCGGAGTCAGTATAAGACGGGCTGCGGTTCTCGATCCACGGAGTCCCGACATGCCTCTGGCTTGCAAGCAGCATCGCCTTTGCAATATCGCTGGGGCCAACTCCCCTGCTTTTATACCTGTCGCCAGCTATTTCCTTAAGCATCTGCTCGGATAGCATCTTCTTTACGTATGCGATTTTGTTGCTCTTTGGGATCTCTTCGCGCACCTTGCCGGCCATAAGATTGGCTGCAACCGGCATGCTCTTCAGCGCGCCGTACTCAGAATATGAGTGCTTGCCTATTTTGCGCTCCTTGAGCAGCATCCTTTCGAATATCTCGTCTACATTGTAGTGGTTTACGAGCATGAGCCCGTGCATTAGGGCGCTCTCTGTTCCCCAGAAGATTGCATGGCTTGCAATTACTTTGCCGCCGACGTTTATCGTAGAGGCCTTGTTGTCGGCTTCGACATCGTCTACTCCCAGCTCGGCCAGCGAGGCCGCAACCTTGTCGGCAAAGAATTTTCTCATGTCGTTGAAGTACCTGAAGCTGCCGTCCCTCGGGACAGTGAATGTATAAGCCAGGCAGTTGCTGTCGAATTGCACGTGTGATCCTCCGGTTATTCTCCTTGCTATGTCGAAGCTGCCGTCCTCGCGCCTTATGTTAGACTTTGATTCTCCGTAGCCTATGACTGCAGCGTCTTTCTCGACGTTCCAGAACCGTATCGTGGCTACCTTCCTTCTGGCGGATTCGTCCAGCATGAGCTCCTCAAGCGCCATGTTTTCAGATATGGAAAACGTGCCAGTGCCAAAGTACTCGTAGTCAAACATGAAAGCACCAGATACTGTATTTCTAAGCGCAGCAAAAATATTAATATCAGTTATTTGCATAACTATATATTGTGCAATGAGACGGTGCGGTGAGAAAAGGCGTTTGCCACAAGCCACTATAGGAATACACGCTGTTGACTGAGGTTCGCGTCATATTTGCCGCACTGCGCGATAGGTGATATGTCATGAAAACGCAAAAATCCCTAGTTTTGGACAAGTTCATAAAGCCTGCATCGGAGATCGCAATAGCAACGCTTAATGAAGCGCTTGAGCCGAAGTACGACAAGATTTATTTGTCGCAGAGGGAAGTGCCTGGAGCTGTCACAAGGAAGCGCAGCGAAGACTCGCCCTTTGGCTTCGAGTTCGTAAGGTCCAAGGAAACGGTTTACGAGATTGTTGCGGAGAAATCCGGAAAGGAGTATGTTGTAGGAGAGCTTGGCGTGTCGCATCAGCATGGTTATGCAGCTTGGGACAATAGGCGTGCGGGCGGACCGGAGCTTAACCTATTCATTTTCGAAAACGCTCTTGTCGAATCAGGAGCCATCAAAAAGCCCAGCCTGCTCAGGAAGGAGGGCAAGGAGTCCAGGGAAAAGGCCTATGAGATGTGCAGGAAGGAAAAGGATGCTCTTGCCAAGGCGTTCGGAGACGCATGCAGCGTAGTGGTCGGATTCGTACAGGATTACCGGGTGTATTCTGACCTGCTCGATCCTAAGATTAAGCACTTCTACTAGATTTGCCCTTGACGAAGCTCTTGTAGTAGAGTATGCAGGATACGCTCTTGCTGTCGGCTATCATGCCTTTTTTTACCATCCCGTATAGCCTGCCGAGGGGCACGACCCTGGTCTCTATGAGTTCGCCAGATTCCCTTCTGGGAGTGCCCTTTTTCAAATTTGTCGCAAGGTAAAAATAGCTTTTCTTTGTGTTTATTCCAGATACCAGATATGCTGAAAAAAGCAGCCTGAGGCTGCCTGCATTGTAGCCTGTTTCCTCCTCGAGCTCCCTTATGGCAGCCTTACGTGGATTTTCATTTGGCTCCATCTTGCCGGAGGGCAGTTCATACATCCACGATCCGGCGGTTTTACGGTACTGCCTGTTTATGACTGCTGTTTTCCCGCCGATTACAGGCAGTATTGTAACGGCCTGGCCGTCAACGTACCTCTTTGCGTATTTCTTTATCTTTTCTTCCATTGCCGAATCTTTCATTTCAGCCACCAGCTGCAGAATTTGCGATTAGGAATTTTATAACCCCGGTTATGCCGGAGGTTTGCGAAGTTTCGCCAGAAGGCATTGGAATCTCGCTACCGTATCCCATCTTTGCGCTGCCGAACGCATTGCCCAGCTCGGCATCGGTCAGGCTTGACCATCTCTTCAGCAGCGCAAACTCGTCAGATACGCGCCTGAGTATTCCGGCATTCTCAAGCTTGCGCCTATATCCGGAGGCAAGAGTGCCATCGATTAAGCTGCGCGCGGCCATGCTTGAGGAAAGCATCCCGAAATATATGCCGCCAAGGCTAAGAGGCTTTATTATGCCGCCGGACATCCCGGCCAGCATTGTGCTTCCAGTGCCTGTGCTTGACACCGGGCTGGCCGGAAGCGTGTTGACCATGAACCTCGACTCACTATATCTTGGATAGTCTGCTATCTTGTATTTTTTTACCAGTTCCAGAAGCCTTTGCATGCCGGCCTTCACGTCTCCCGACGCACCCACGCCTATCCTTGCAAGGGATTCGTTTACTGGAATGACCCACAGATGGAACGGCATGAATTCCTCGCCCACATATATCGTGGCACAGTCGCTTTCAAAGCTGCCGGGCAGCTCGAATTGAACAGCAGTAACCTTTTCAGGATCTGCTATGCCAATGCTCCTGCGCACCAGCGAATTAGTGCCGTCGGCGCCGATGAGGCATCCGGCAGAGACATTTCCCGACGTGTGCAGGCTTACAGTGGCGCCTTTTATGTCGACAACCCTGTCGCCTGCGACTATGTCGGTGTATGGCTCAATCTCGCCCAGCAGCGACCTCTCGAGCGCGGGCCTCTCGGTGACAAAGCCGGAAGGCTTTTTGCTTGCAAAAGTAAGTCTGCTGCCGCCATGCACCACTTCCAATCTTGATATGCTGTTTTGTATTTGCGATTTGTCCAGAGCGAATTCTTCAAATGCGGGCGCATTTATAAAGCCGGAGCACCTGAACGGCGTACCTATTGCAGGATTTGATTCTACAAGCAGCACGCTAGCCTTTTTGGAAAGCTCCCTCGCAGCAGTAAGACCGGTAATGCTTCCCCCTACTATTACGCAGTCGTATCTTTTTTCCATTGTGCACCAGTCTTATTCCTTATGAGATCTTTTATCTCTGACAGGATTTCCTCAGGGCTTTTCCTGCCGTCTATAAAGTGCACCCTGTCTGGCTCGTAGCTTGCAAGCTTTCTGTAAGCCTCGGATATTGTCTTGAAGCCCTTGCGGTCAGTTTCCGAATAGCCGTGGTTTTCCCTTTTCATGGCGCGGCCTTCGGCGACCTCTATCGGGGTGTCTATTACAATGGTAAGGTCAGGCCATTCTATGTGCTCCTTTAGGGCGAAAAATGTGCCAAACAGGCTTTTTATTGCTGGGCCGTCCTCATGCTCACCTGCAAGCGCAGCTCGTGCAACGGCATGAGTCAGTGCTGTGTCTATATACCTGTCGAATATTATGACCTTTAATTTTCCGTCCTGATCAGAAGCCAGCTCGTCCTTCATTGTAAGGCAGTTTTCGTTCATCGCGGCTATGAATGCCAGCATGTCAGTGCCTGGATGCACCTTTGGAAGGACTGTAACCCACAGGCGCTCAGTTTCCCTGTCCCTGAATGGCCAGAGCGACTCCTGCATGCTCTGCCTGCTGACGCCTTTCGCTATTTTCATTGACATGCATTTCTGCATATCCGGATCCCTTCTGAGCATGTCAACTTGCAGGCTTTTTCCAGCTGCACCCACTCCTTCGAAGCTTATCAGAAAACTTTTCTTATCGCTTTGCGCCATTGAATAACCCTTTAATTGTGCCAGCCTCCTCTATTATCGAGCCTGTCACTATTATGTCTGCCCCGGCCTTTGCCGCGGCCATCACGCTCCGGTTGTCCCTTATTCCGCCCCCCACTATTATCGGGAATTTTGTGCTTTTGGCGGCTTCCTCTATGAAAGCCGGCGGCACGGGCTTTGACGACCCGGATCCGCCCTCAAGGTAGAGCGCTTTTAGCCCCATGCCCTCAGCGCCTATGGCAAGCTGCCTTATGACCTTAGGCCTTGTTGTCGGAACTGGAATTGATTTCGTAACAAAAGAGGCGGTGCTCGGAGATCCTATAAGTATGTATCCTATCGGTATGCACGGCACCCCCAATGCCTTCAGCACATGTATTGCGCCCATGGCTATGCCGATGCAGTAGCTTGCGTCGTAAGAATTGAGCACAACTGGCACCAGCACCGCGTCAGCATACTTTGTTATTTCGCTCGGGTCCCTTATTATCTGCATGACAGGCAGCTTGACCCTGCGCTTGACTGACATTACAGTCCTTCGTATTATTTCGCTGTGAAGGGAATCAGACCCTCCGATCAGTATGCCGTCAGTGCCCTCCTTTTCCATCTTCATGGCAACTGCCGCAGCCCTAGACGGCGGGTTTTTGTCCGGATCAAAGAGCGAGAGATGCTTGATCGCACCGCTTCTCCTGAAAATGCTTTCTACATCCACGCAAACACTGGTTAAAGATGCTTTTTCCAGATATTTATTTGTTGTTGCTTACTACGCACTTGTTATGAGATATAGATAAAGGCTTTCAGCTCTTGAATTCTGGCTTCCTGTGGTTTATGAAGGCGTCAAGACCCTCCTTGCCGTCGGTGTCTATGAACGACTGTATGTACTTCTCCCTCTCCATCCTCCTTTCGAATTTCTGGTTCTCTGTCATTGCGAGCTTCGCGTTGCCAACTGCAGTGCGCGAGCTCGCATTTATCGCTTCGGCGACCTTGCGCACCTCTTCATCCAGCTTTGCAGGTTCAACAACCTTGTTTAGCAGGCCGATCCGGTACGCTTCATCTGCGCCAATAGTTTCCCCGGTAAGCACCATGTACCTTGTAGCAGTCTGCCCTATAACTGTGGGCAGCCTATATGTGGCGCCGCCACTGGGAGTTATGCCGAGCTTGACCTCCGGCATTGCGAATGTTGCATCGCTGGAGGCTATGCGCAGGTCGCATACGGCAGCCAGCTCAAGCCCTGCGCCCATGCAGCTGCCATGGATCTCTGCTATAACAGGCTTGTCTATGCTCTCTACGTAATGGTAGACTATGTACATCATGTCAAAGAATTCGGCGGCCTCGCCGGAGTTCTTGAATGCTGCAAGATATTTGATATCGCTTCCGGAGCAGAATGATTTGCCAGCGCCCTTCAGCACTATGGATCTGCACGAATTGTCCTTCAGCAGCGACGCGAAGGCGTCCCTGAGCCCGGTGAGTACGTCGAAGTTTATTGCGTTGTGTATGTCTGGCCTGTTGAGCGTTATGCTTGTGGTAGTGCCGTGCTCAACGACCACGCTTTCGTCTGCCATGTTTTGTAATCCGAAGATTAAATTTATATGCCTTGTGAGAAGTGCTGGCCATGTCGCTTGCTTTTGATGCTGGATTTCAAAAAATAATAAATATTTGGAGGCTTGCATAATATGGATTGCAGTACTGAATAAACGGATGTGTGCAGGCGAGATCATGGAAAAGTTCAAGAATATCGATGGAAATCAGAAGCAAAAGGAAAATAACTGCAGCAAATCGTCATCTGATTTTGCTCAGCTAGTCAGAACAGATTCCGCTGAAACTTCTAAGTCAGAGTCCATGAAGCGCAGCCGCACAAGGACCAATACGCAGAAAGAAACAAACCGCAAGGAGATCATAACTGACATAGCCAAAGCATTAGTCATTGCGGGTTTTGCTGTATCACTTTACGGCGCTGGGACAATAATTCTAACGCAAAATTTTTTTTACGGAGGCGCCTTCTTGCTGATAGGCTTTCTGGAAACCATGCTTAGTGTGAAAATTATAGCCAAGAGCGATCGAAAAAACAGCTGGGACGCCGCCGGAAAGAGCGGAGAATGACGGCTCTAGTCCTACGAATAAAACCGCCAGCATGCGCGGTCTCCGGCATAAAAAATAAAACAGGGCTCAGACGCCCTGAATGCCCTTCACGAAGTCTGGAGATGCCTTCCCGGGCGATACCGCGCTCCATATCAGGACTATGACCAGGTTTATTGCGGTTGCCGTGGCCCCTATGAACAGGAGGCCGAACGGGCTGGACATCAGCGACGTGGAGAGCAGCCCGAAATGGTTTGCCACTTCCACAAGGTATATGCCGGACACTATGCCGACAAGCCATCCGACCCCAAGGCCGTACTTGTTCAGCTTGTTGGTAAACAATGCTATGAACACTGCGGGCATGGTCTGCAGTATTATTATTCCGCCGAGCAGCTGGAGCTGTATCGCGTATGTTGCAGGCACTATGAAGACGAAGCCCAGCGCTATGAACTCGAACAGGACCGCAAACCACTTCGTAGTGGTGGTCTCAAGCTTGGCGCCTATGTCCGGCTTTATCTCCTTGATTATGTTCCTTGTAAGAAGGTTTGCTATGGCTATGGCCATGAGCGCTGCAGGCACCAGGCCGCCTATGAATATGCCCAGGAATGCAAATCCCACGAACCAGCCCGGCATTGTAGATGCTATCAAAGTAGGAACCACAAGAACCCCGCTTGACGAGGGCGGCAGAGACTTTATCAGCGACATGGCGCTAGGCACCCCGTATATCAGCACCCCGAACAGCACTATGAAAGCAAGGCCTATGGCATATATCGGCAGCAGAGACTGGCTCCTCCTGAGCTTAATCGCATCCTTTGCGCTAAAGCTGCCGTTTATTGCATGTGGATAAAGGTAAAGAGCCAGGGCGCTCATGAAGAACAGGCTTATATAGGCTGCAGCGAACCTGCTTGGCAGCGTGACGAACGTCGGAACCTTTGAGAACGCGGAGCCGAACCCGCCCAGTGAAAGCGTGACTCCGATTATCACTGCCGCCACTGTTATGAATATCAGCGCGTCCTTGAATATCGCCGTAAGGGTAACTCCCCTAAGCCCCGCCACGAAAGTGAATCCCGCCAATGCCACGAATGCGAGCACTATCGCAACCGTGCTTATGACTGCGATGTTGGCCGAGCCGAGCAGCATTGAGGTGAGTATGGCCTGTATGCCCACGACCTGCAGGGCTATGTAAGGAAGTTCTGCGACTATGCCGGTAACCGCTATGATTACGGCCAGGCTGCGGCTGTTGAACTTGTCCTTTATGAAGTCTGCTGCCGTTATGTATCCCCTTTTCTTTGAATACCTCCAGAGCCTTGGCATTGTAAGCATTGCTATGGCGAACGTTATTGACACGTACGGCACTGCGAAATAGTACAGCGCACCGATCTTGAACATGCTTGAAGGCACGGCTATGAACGTGTATGCCGTAAACAGGTCTGCGCCCACAAGGAACCAGACCAGGGCGGTCCCCATGTTCCTGCCGCCAAGGGACCATTCCTCTATCTTTGAAAGGTCGCCTTTCCTGAAGCGCTTCCCCAAGAAGCCTATTGCTATAAATATTACGAAAAGAGCTATGAAAACTGCGTAAGTCGAATCGTCTATCATTTGGACACCCTATTTTTGGACTTTTTGGCCGTGGTTGCGGCGCGTGCCGCGACGCAGAGCAGCTGGTCCAC
>GG697238.1 GCA_009387755.1 Candidatus Micrarchaeum acidiphilum ARMAN-2 | reverse complement strand
CGCCATTAACTATTTCATAGAATATCTCGGAATTGAAGCCAGAGGGATGGAGGAAAAGGATCTCAGAAAGTATTATTCTGCAGTAGTGTCCCACATACTTGCGCAGAGGCATGGCGCGAGTTCCGGCACAGCAAGGTTTCTGGACACCCTGGCCGACGAGGTGGCAGGAAGCGTGGCTGGCGTCAATCTGAGGAGCGCGCTGTGCAAGGAGATAGCTGCGCTCCAGTACCTTAGGGCATAATTCGCAGATTGACGAATAGGCTACAAGCAATAAATAGGTGGGTGGAGCCATCCATCTTTATGACCGAGGAGATAGTTGGCATAATGACACGTATATCACAGGGCTATCTTTTCCTGAAAAGGAACCTTGACGATTTTGAAGGGGGGAAGTTCAACTGCCCGGCAGGGCACATTGAAAAGGGCGAGACTGCAATTGAGGCGGCACTTAGGGAGCTTAAAGAAGAGGCAGGCATAGTGGCTGCGCCATCAGAACTTATATACGTCGATACATTTTCGGATGAGATTAAAGGTATTGATTTCAGGGTTCGCCTTTTTGCGTACGCCAACGATAGATTGGACCTGTCAGACATCAAGCTACTGCCGCAGGAGCACTGCGACAAAATAGCAATTGGCGCTGACGCAGTGGAAAACATAGCGCTGGTTAGGACGGACCGTCCAACGCTGGTTTTTACTAAAATAGATTACAGGGTAATGGCAACGTATCTGAGGCCCATAGAAAGACTGCTTTATGAATCAAAAAACAGGGCAGCAGATGCGCGCAGGAGCGCTGCAGCTTCTAAAAACGCTGCCTGATTATTTGTTGTGGTAGAATGCGCAAGGTCACCTATGTCCTAAAGGTCGGTGGTGCGGCCCTGACAGACAAAAATACTGGCAGGTCTTTTGTAAGTGAGGTATCCGATTACGTAGCGGCGGACATAAGGAAAGGCACCCGAATAATAGTAGTGCACGGTGCAGGGTATGGCGCGCACAGGTTCGTGCGCAGCAGGGGCATGCGCAGGGCAGCGGACAACCAGGCAGACTGGGCAAGATTGAGGAGGAATGTTTCCAAGATAACCGCCACAATGATTGACAGATTCATAGCTTATGGGCATGCTGCCATAGAGCTTTCGGTGCCGTCCATGGTGCGCACCAGCTCCGGCAGGATAACGGAATTTAACTTGTATCCGGTAAAAGCGTATCTTGACATGGGCTTTGTGCCGATTATGCACAGCGACGCGCCTCCGGACAGCAAGTATGGGGTTTCGGTGCTTTCTGGCGATGATATTGCGGTCTACCTTGCAAACATGCTTGGCGCCAAGGCGCTTATATTTGGAATAGACATAGACGGCATAAGAAGCAGCGATGGCAGGATTTTAAAGGCCGTAAGAAAGCAGAATATTGGCAAGCTTTATACTTGGGACGTGAATGACGTGACAGGGGGCATGAAAAGGAAGCTTGCGGAAATAGGAAAGCTCCGTGCAGGCACTTCGGCGTATATAATAAGCCTCAGGAAGCGCGGCAGCCTTTCTAAGGTACTTTACGGCAAGGGCGCAGGCACAAAGATATACTAGAGGCAGGGCAAGGCTACGGCTGTGGCTGCATATTAATAATAAAATCAGAATAAGAACGGTATAAAACAAACAAACAAAAAAATAGCTTGCTTATTGGACTCAGTAGTCGCTGTCTTCGCTATCTTCGTCGGACTCGTCTTCTTCTTCGTCCTCTTCTTCCTCTTCTTCTTCGTCCTCTTCGCTTTCGTCTTTAGGCATTCAGATCACCTTAAACAGCTAGGATATAGATTATAGATAATATATAAAAACCTATCGCAATTAATATTACTTCTGTCAGTGTTTTGGCAATTACCATAGGTTATAAAAATCTTTCCGGATAAAATATTACAGCCCAGAGCATCGGTTCGTTTTTGGGTATGCTTTAAATATCTTTATTATGATTAAGCTTAGTGTTTGAAGTTGCATGCTTGCATGCCGATTCGGAATTATACTTAAATTGGTGAATAAAATGGCAGATAAACCACATATGAACCTGATCTTTATAGGACACGTTGACCATGGAAAGTCAACCACAGTTGGAAGGCTGCTCTTTGAAACGGGAGTTATTACCGACAGGGATATAGCAAGGTACAAGGAGCTTACCCAGCAGATGAACAGGCCCACGTTCGAATTTGCATTCGTAATGGACCAGCTCAAGGAGGAAAGGGAAAGAGGCATAACAATAGACATAATGCACAGGGACTTCCAGACCCAGAAATTCTATTTTACCATAATAGACGCGCCAGGGCACAGGGACTTCGTCAAGAACATGATAACCGGAGCAAGCCAGGCCGATGCAGCAGTGCTTGTCGTAAGCGCGGTTGACGGAGTGCAGGCGCAGACAAGGGAACACGCAATACTTGCAAACGTGCTCGGCATACAGCAGGTAATAATAGGAGTTAACAAGATGGACGCTGCAAACTACGAGCAGGCCAAGTTCGAAGCCACCAAGAAGGCGGTCACTGACCTGCTAAAGTCGCTCGGATACAGGAATGTTGACTCGATGATGGTAGTGCCATATTCAGCGCTTCAGGGGGACAACGTAGCCAAGAAATCCGACAAGCTGCCGTGGTACAACGGCCCGACTCTGCTCGGAAGCCTTGATTTGCTCAATGTCCCGACCAAGCCCACGGACAAGCCACTCAGGCTGCCGATACAGGACGTTTACAGCAAGTCCGGATTCGGAACTGTGCCAGTAGGCAGGGTAGAGACAGGCGTCATGAAGCCGGGAGACCAGATAATCATAATGCCAAGCGGCATAAAAGCCGAGGTCAAGAGCATAGAGATGCACCACCAGCCGCTGCAGAAGGCAGAGCCTGGCGACAACGTAGGATTCAACATAAAGGGCGTTGACAGAAAGGACGTGAAGAGGGGAGACGTAGTCGGACCTGTTTCAAACCCGCCCAATGTAGTATCAGAGTTTACTGCGCAGATAATAGTGCTGCACCACCAGAACGTTATAGCAAAGGGCTATACGCCAGTGTTCCACATACACACGGCGCAGATAGCGTGCACCATAACAGACATACTTGAAAAGAAGGACCCGAAGACCGGCCAGACAATGGAAAAGAATCCCGAGACCATAAAGACGGGCGATATAGCCATAGTGAAGATAAAGCCCACAAAGCCCATATCTGCAGAAAAGTACAGCGAGTTCCCGCAGATGGGAAGGTTCGCAATAAGGGATATGGGAGAAACCGTAGGCGCAGGAGTAATACTGGACATAGTGCCGTTGCAGAAATAGTGTGGTGAAATGAGCGATACAGCAGTAATAAAGCTTGCGAGCATATCGAAGGACGACGCGGATTCGGTAATGCAGCAGATAAAGACCATTACGTCCTCGCTCAACATAAAGACCAGGGGTCCGTTCCCGCTGCCGACCAAGAAGATAAAGCTGGCAACCAGGAAGGCTCCTGGGGCTGACGGCAGCCACACATTCGAGAAATGGGAGCTCAGGATTCACAAGAGGCTCATGAAGATCTATGCGAATGACCAGGCTCTCAGGCAGATAATGAGAATAGCGGTCCCTGACACGGTCCAGATAGAGATAACCCTTATGTGATTACGCTCTTCTTTGCCTTCTTTTACATTTTTTTCTTTTTTGGTGTGCTTAACAAAGGTGCAGCCTTTGGCTTTTTATGGTCGTGACCGGCACTTGAAATTCAGGCTTGCGCTGGAGGCTATGCCGCCATTTTTGATAAAAAAAAGAAATAGAAAAATTAGTACGCTTGCAGTTATTTGATTATGCTCTCTTTATAGCCGCTTTTACTTTGGACATGGTGGCCGCATCTATGCTGCTCATGTTGTGCGCCTTCTTTGCATGTTCGGCTATTTTTTTCATTAGTTCTTCTTCAGATTGTGCTTCAGCCTTGAAGCCACATGACATACCTATATCTTTGCAGGCAAATGATTCTTTTGGCATGGTTTCACCTATTGCCTATCAACGTTTGTTTATTTATTGCTTTCCGGCGTCAGGGCAAGCTTTTTAACCCTATGTAAAATGTGATTGGTTTATATACCAATGTACTGAATGCATACTGGCTGAACGAAACCTGATGCTTGAGCAATATGTCTCGGCGATTCTGTTTTCAATGCCTGAATTGTGATTTATTGCGGATCTTCAATATTCCTAGTAACAAGCATTGCTTTTCTTCGGTCAAAACCGTTAATGCGTATCTCTTCATTGACCCGCTTCCCAATCAATGCCGGGCTATTTGAAATATCATCTCTCAAAGGAATGACCAATTTCTTGGCAACATTTAAAGGCTCCGCGGTCTTTTTGATCCCTTGTTCAGAAGGGCCATATACGATAACGAACGACTTGATTCCCCTATTTACACATGAGATCATAAACGGAATTTCAGAATCTGCGGCATTCAATAATTTTGCTTTGGTTGCTGCATTTGGCAGGCCAGTATCTTTGCAGGCAAATGATTCTTTTGGCATGGTTTCACCTATTGCCTATCAACGTTTGTTTATTTATTGCTTTCTGGCGCCAGGACAGCTTTTTAACACTGGCAAAATTCCTGATTTATATACAAATAGATTGCAGAGAGAAACTTTGCATGTGGCGGGATTTTCTGGAATTAATGGGCCCGCGGAGATTTGAACTCCGGACCTCCCGATTTCGGACAATAAGGTTATCAGTCGGGCGCTCCAACCATGCTAAGCTACGGGCCCTTAGGAGTATATAGATGTGATAGAGAAGATATAAAAACAGTGTTCATTTTCCTGGCTTGCGGAATTTGGATTCCTCTGGCAGCTTTACCTCGATTATCGGACCGTTTGGCTCGCTTTCGCGGAATACCTGCGCCGCGTACTTGTACAGCTTTACCTTTGGCTGCATCCAGTATTCTTCCGGTATCCCTGCCTTCAGGCACGTCTGCTCAAGCAGCTGCTTCGCGTTCCAGCCTTCCTGCACAGCCACTATGGGAAGCAGCAGGCCGCTGTACATTCCGTATTCTATTATGGTTCCGTCTCTTCCTACGACAATGCTTTTTAGCCTCTGGCGTGCCGTGCCCTTGACCTCCACAGGATCCGAGAGCACGCTTACCTCTATGGTTATCTCGTCAAGCTCCCTGTGCGAAAGAGGCACAAACCTCGGATCTTCGAAGCCGGCAGCTATGGCGGCTTCTATCAGCGCGCGCTTTATTGGCTTGCTTGGATACGGGAATCCGACGCAACCGCGCAGCGCATCGGTCGGATAGTAGTTCACGGTCACGAAGACGCCGTGCTTGTCATCGAAGCCGCTTAGGCTGTCTTCTATCAGCTCCTTTTTAAAAAATGGGTTTTTGAGGTACAGCTCTATTGCATTGTGCGCCGCCCTGACAAGCTCCTTGCCCTGGTTGAGGCTGTATATGTGCATCAAATCCCGCAAAAATTATACAGCTTTATATTATTTGATAAGTTATAAATTTATTTAACATTTTATGATGTAGGCCGGTGATACCGTTGAAAAGAGAATTTGTGATTTTTACGGATGGCGCAGCCAGGGGCAATCCAGGACCTAGCGCATCAGGATACATGATATTTGAAAACGGCAAGAAGGTTGCCGAAGAGTTCGTATTCAACGGCTCCAAGACGAACAACTACGCGGAGTACAACGCCATAATAATGGCCCTGGAGAGATGCAAGGAGATGCTGAAGGACGCCGAGGAGTGCTCGGCAAAGCTTTTTTCAGACAGCGAACTTGTAGTGAAGCAGCTAAACGGCGAATACAAGCTGAAGTCCCAGGACCTCAGGCCGCTGAACCGCAAGGTGGTAGGGCTCGCAGCCAAGCTCGGAAAGGTTGAATTTGAAAATGTCAGGAGGGAGAACAAGCATATAAGCGAGGTAGACAGGAACCTGAACCTCCTGCTGGACAGCAGGTAACGCATAAAGTTTATAAAGTTATAAATATCTTTAAATAGTGCATTAATGCTATTAGTATTCATTGCTATAATGAATGGTTCACATGGCGGTTGAAGAGGAGCAAAGCAGCGAAAACAAGCAGCCCGGCAAACAGGTAGATCCGGGGGTAAAGGAACACTGGAGGAAAGGCAACTCGCTGTTCGAGGACAGCAAGTTTGACGAAGCAATAAAAGAGTACAATACAGCCATAGAGATGGATCCCAGTTATGCTGACGCTTATTTTAACAAAGCGCTTACAGAAAGGATAATGCACAAGTACGACGACGCAAAGAGAGACCTTGAGAAGGTCATAGAGCTGCAGCCAAAGAGCCCTGACGCGCCGCTGCTTTACGGGGACATTGAGGAGTCGTGCAACGACTACCTCGGCGCCAGGCACTGGTATGAAAGGTCTCTTTCCATAGACCCGACGTATGCGCAGGCTAAGGAGAGGCTGGAGCACCTTGAGGCCCTGATGCATCCAGAAAGCAAAGCCCAGGGCGAATCGCAGGTAAGCAGGGGCGTGCAGTTCCAGGAGGAGCAGAAGGAGGTCATAGAGGAAGGCCAGATAAAGAAGGTTGCATTCTACAAGTCAAATATAAAGTTTGACAGCGTCATAGGGCTTGACAAGATAAAGAAGTACCTGCACGACAACGTGATACTGGCAATGCAGCATCCAGAGCTGTTCAAGAAATACGGCAAGAAGCTCGGCCTTGGGCTACTGCTCTACGGACCGCCGGGAGTTGGAAAGACCCACGTAGTCAACGCCATAGCAGGGGAAAGCGGCGCTAATGTTATAATAGCCAGGGTAAACCAGATAGTCGACATGTATACCGGCAACACGGAAAAGAACCTGCACGCGATATTTCAGCAGGCCAGGGAGCACACCCCGTGCATAATATTCTTTGACGAACTTGACGCCCTAGGGGTCAAGCGAGGCGGGGGCCAGGAGGGAGGTGAAAGCTCAGCCCTAAGGCTCGCCGTAAACCAGTTCCTCGTAGAGATGAACGGCGTAGAGGCTAACCCGGAAGGTCTGTTCGTCATAGGCGCAACTAACCAGCCGTGGGACATAGACCCTGCGCTTAAGAGGAGCGGTAGGTTCGGGGACAGCGTATACCTACCGCCGCCGAAGCACAAGGACAGGAAGAAGCTGTTTGAATTTTACACCAGGGACAAGCCGAGATCGCGCTTGAGTTTTGGAAGGCTTTCAAGAGCAACCATCGGATATTCCCCTGCTGACATTTGGAGAATCTCAGACAAGGCCGCAATGAGGCCGCTTCTGCATGAGTACGAAAAGAAGAAGGAGGCAAAGCTCACCATGAAGGACATGATGGCCGTGCTGAAGGACAAGGACACCAATGGCAGCTCCCTTGATGAATGGTATTCGATGGTAAAGAAGGATGTTATAAGCAAGACGGAGACCCAGATGGTTGACGGGAAGAAGCAGGAGATTGTGAAGGAAGGCAAGCTGGACGCTCAGGAAAAGATCCTTTACAAGGCCATGGTAAAGGACATAAAGAAAAACACCAGCCCCACCAAGATAAGGATAAAGAGGCTAATGAGATGGTGGGCTCTGCACGTATGGTAAATACAATAAAAAACTAAATGAGAATCTATAAAAGAGTTAGTGTGGAAATGAAACTGAAGTGAAAAATATGGGTGGAAGTACAGGCGTGTTGGATGAGAAGGTCTTGGGATATGTGGACAACCTTACTGCATTTGGTATAATAGCGCCAGTGCGGAAAAGCCTTGTAATAACAAATAAAAGGGTGCTGATTTTGGATGCGAGCACCACGTCTACTACGGCTGCTTCTGCGGGTTTTGCATATGTATTTGGTATTTTCGGCAGGGGAATGGCAAACCGAGCTTCGAAGGACGAGGTTCGGGAAACCACTGAAAAGTTGGCGCAGGCCGACCTAGAAGACCTGCTCAAGTCGAATCCTGGCAACGCGGCTCTAGACCTTACAGACATTGTGCGTGTTGAGATAAGCAGAAAAAATATCCTGATAAAGACAGCGCAGAAAACCTTTAAGTATGGATTGTCGAATCCGGACATCTGGAATAGGAATAGCACAGTTTACGACACATATGTTCAAGTCTTGCAGGCTGCGTTGGGAACCAAGGTAGTGCCCAAGTGAATAATATGGGAGTGCCGCACATTTCCAGCGCCTCAAAGTCAAGCCCCATATGGATACTCGTATCTGCGATACCGCTGCAGATAGGAAGTATCGCGGCAATGCTTTATGTGCTTTCTTCAGGCAACAAAAACAAGGCTTATTCGCTGCTGTTTCTAATTCCCATTATAGGGCCCATAATAGCTTACGTCTTGACGGAACAGAAGGACAGGTATATATCCAGCATGGCAGGCTGGGTCTTTTTAGGGCAGATATTGGGTTACATAATCCTAGATGCGCTCATTGCGCTTCACTAAAAGTGAGGGCCGGGCCCGTAAACGGTGCAGACCTCTTTGCTTGTAGAGCTGAAGCAGAACTTGAAGCGCATCGCCCGAAGCACAAGGTGCGTGTCAGGCACGTCTCCGGCAATCGGTTTGCATCGAATATGCTACCTAACCTTTCAACGAGCTGAGCTTCTTGACGAATTCCTCAAAAACAAGGTGTTTCTTCTCGGGACTTAATTGAAAGACAGTTTTTATTATTGCACCATCTGTGATTGTGAATATATAATTCAACTTTATAACACTGTTCTGCGCTGCTCCCTCGCTTGTAGAGATGCGTATCCCTTTCATCTGAAGGTTTGTAGTTATCCCAGCTATGACTATGTTGCCTAGCTCCTCGAATAGTACCAATGCGGGTCTGATCTTTGAGCCCTCGTTATCTGCAAATTGTACCCTTGTTATTACTACATCTCCGGCTTTAGGCATGCTCCCACTCCGAGTAATCACCTTTCCCCCATAGCTCTTTCATCTTTGTTTTCTGGGCTTCCTGAACATACTTATCGAACTCTTTCGTCTCCCTGGCGCTTTCTATAAGATCTAAGATTATCTCATTATAAGTCTCACGAGGGTATTTCTTTATCTGCTTCAGTGCCTTAACCACGGACTTGTTTAGTTGTATTGTAGTTATTTCATCAGACATTATATGACACCTATAGTTAGTATATAATATACTATATATTTAAGCCTTTGCAGAGGGTTCTATCATAAGCAGCAGTCTAAAAAGTTTTATTGCAACGAGTAAAGGAAAGCGATTATAATAGGCACTACTGGGGCCGTACCAGAAGCGCATCGCCCGAAGCAGGGATCGAACCTGCAACCTAGCGGTTAACAGCCGCTCGCTCTACCATTGAGCTATTCGGGCAAGAAAAACTTGAAGTTTCCTGAAAGATTTATTGCACGTATGTATATATAAGGATTTTCTATCAGGGAACTGCTTGTTTCTGTGACTCCTTTTGTATAGCTGTATCTGAAAAAGCTAAATTCGTTACTGTGGTTAATCTTTGAATATGCGAATATCGCGTTGTCCTCGTTGCCCAGCAGGTTGAACGAGCCTATGAACTTCTCGCCGTTGAATCCGAGGACATATACCTTCTCCATTATGCTGTCTTCTATGCTCTTGTTGACGAGCCCCGTTATTATTGACTCCGGGTCCTTTATGTGTACAGTTATGATGTCCCTCTGGCTCGTGGCTCCTTTTTTTAGCGGCAGATTCAGAACCTCTATAACAGGTATCTTGAACGACTTGTATCCGGACTGGTCGTTGACTTCATCAACGAATTTGACCTCTTCTGATTGGGACTCGCTCCCCGGATAGTATGTGCAGTACTTCGCTATGGAGTCGCGCTTTATGTAGTATACCTCTGTGGTATTGCCGACTTTCTCCCCAGTTGCAAACAGAACGTACTTGTCTTCTTCCTTGAATGCGAATATCGGAGCTATGGATGAATCAAAAGTGCATGCGTTTCTTGCAAGGTCCAGTTCTGAAGCCAGCTCTACCATCTCGGCGCGTATTGACATCTTGCTGTTCGCTCTTTTGCTCGGCATTGCAATCGGTCTCTTTTCGAATTGTGCTTGACGCCCTGCATCATATGGCTTTTATGAGCCTTGAAATAAGGTACATTACGGCGTTTGCTGGCTCGTATATTATTGGAAAGACTACTGCGCCCTTGCCTATTGCGGAATAGTCGCTGAGCAGGTTGGCCTGCGCCACAAGCGTTATCTGCGTTGTCTTGTTAACGGCTGGGCTGGACGTTGACTGCACGTTTATATTGGCATGGTAAACACCCGGGGTGTCGACCGCAATGGGATATGTGAAGCGCTTCGAAGTGTGGTGCAGGGCTATTACGAGGTCCTGTATTTTCACGCCCGGAAGGCCAGTAATCGATATTTCGAAGGGGTTGTCCGATACCCCGGTATTATTTATTGTGACGTATACATTGGACTGCTCGCCGGTGACCTCGGTTATTGAACTTGGAGACACAGAAAGATTGAAAACGTTTGGAGTCACGTTCACATATGCCGTGAAAGTCACCGGGGATATCCCGGATGAATTGCCGATGAGATTCTGCGCGGTTACATTGAATGAATAAGTCCCGTTAGCTGCATCTGCAGCGGGCTTTACCTCGATTACGAGCGGGTTTGTATAAAGGCCTGAGTTCTTTGCCACCCAGCCTGCAGGCAGGCCGGTTGCTACGAGCCTTCCCCAGCCCTGCTCGACCAGCGTGCCATTCGAATTGGTTGTATTTGCTATAACGTCAACGTAGAACGTCTGCCCGGGGCCGACCTTGCCCAGGTATATGCTGCCGCCGTTGTATAGGGTTGCATTGTATGGCGAGTTTATCTGCACATATGATGCGGCCGAAATGCCGGAAAGCACCATAGAGCACAGTAGAGCAGCAGCACACGCCATTTTTGCATTCAAGCACTCACCATATTGATAGTAATACAGAACATAAAATTTAATCCTTTATCATGTATATTTGGTAGTGAAGGACGCGACCCGCACTATGTTGTGATTCGTCGGAAGCAATCCGCTTGTTGTGTAATTTATCCAAAAGTATCCTATGAACTGGTTTCCGTAGTGCCCCGAAGCTATGGAGTCCGGGCCGCTATAGCAGTAGGTTGATATTACTGCATAGCCGCCACTGTATATAATCGCCCCGTACTGCAGCGAGCTGTCCGGATAGTACTGCGGCGCCTTGTCGTAAGGGAGCAGGTCTACATTGCCGTAGAATGGCCTGGAAACATTGTTTGGATTTGGCAGTGTGGAGCATGCTGCGGCAGTTACATTTATGGTGCTGTCGGTTGTCTGAGAAAGCTTTATCACAAATACGCCGGATGGGCTTACTGCAAAAGAATCGCACGTGAATCCGGGCTGCGGGGTACACACGTCAGGCGCCAGGCCAGCAGAGAACACGTCGGTGCTCAGTATTACCGCAAGGGCCACGGCTATTATTATGAACGCTATGCCATAGGATATCATGAAGTCTAGGGCGGTCTGACCAAGCACCATAGAGCCAGTGAATTTGCGCCTCATCGATACCATTCTTAGCCTGCCTCCGGGCTTTTGCCTACGCGCAGCTTTACGCCGTTTGCATCCCTTGTAATTATCACGTCAAGGTCTTCTCTGTCGAAAAGCCTTTGCAGTTCCTCGTATGTGTATGTCCCTATCTCGCCGTTTCCCAGACCCTTGCTCTCCAGAATCTCCTTTCTGCGCTCCTCAAGCTGCTCCTTCTCCATGGCAGTATAGGTCAGTGACAGTTTTGGCACCTGATTCGAATCAAACAGGTTGTTTATGTCGAGGTCTATCTGGCGGTAGCCTTCGTCCTGCAGTATAAATGGCAGCACCGCGGCGAACTCCTTCTTCACCTCCGCCACGGTGGATTCTACGTTCTCATTCGGCCCTGCTATGACGAACTCGTCGCTGTTTAGGAACCCTATGAAGACATTCGGCGCCTTGGTCTTTATTATCTCCTGCAGAAGCTGGGAGATAAGCCGCAGTATTACGATTGCTGACTTTTCCCCGAACCGCCTGGCGTACGTGGCAAAATTGTCTATGTGCAGCGTGCCCATCACGTACTTTTCTCCCTCGCCGATGTAGTGCTCTACCTCTGCAGATATCCTCTCCTCGTTCGGCAGGTCTATCAGCGGGTCGAAGACCTTGCCCTTCTTCTTCAGGAATATTGTGACCAGGCTCCTCAGCTCGGCCGGGTCGAAAGGCTTCTTTATGTAATAGTCTGCGCCGTTCTGTATGCCCTTTAAGCGGCTGCTCGTGGGGTCCATTGCGCTTACCAGTATGACTTTTGTGTCGGACATATCCGGATCCGTCTTTACCGTCTGACATATGTCGAGGCCGTTTTTGTTCGGAAGCATCAGATCCAGTATGATAAGATTTGGCTTATTTTCCCTTATGAATGGAAGCGCCTCCCCGCCATCGTATATCTGGCTTATCTCAAATCCCTTGCCCAAGGACAGCGCCATGAGCTTGTTTATGTTCTTGTCGTCTTCTACTATCAGCACCTTCCTAAGCACGTTCGGGTCCTGAAGCACATAATAGGTGAGTATGCCGGCGTTGGTTATTGAGGCTATTGCCTTGCTCTGCTCCAGGAAATAGAGCGATTTGTTCAGGCTTTCCTTTGGTATGCCTCTTGAAAATGCAATATCTGCGAGTTCGTTGTAGGTTATCTGCTGCTTGTCGTTTATTATGTCAAATATGTCCTTGTTGAAATTTGAAGGTTCGGGTTCCTGCATGCGATCACCATACATAAATTAATAGAAAAATATATTAGTATTATTGGTATTAATCTATTAGCGATCACATGGCCAAAAAGAAATCCGCTACGCCAGACAGTACAAAAGCGGCAACTGCCCTTGTAGTTCTGGTAATTGTAGTTCTTGTAGCGGCTTACGCAGTGCTTTCCGGCGGACCTGTAGCAGTCGGCAGCGCAGGCGTAAGCGAGAACATAACGGCCAATGGATTCCCGTTTATTCTAAACGGCACCGAATACATGGCCTATTTCGGCGGAAGAATAGGAAATGGAGGCGCCAGCATACAGATAGTAAAAATGCCCTCATTTATAAATCCGACCATATCGGTTCTTCTTTATAATTCGACCGTGCACCTAAACCTTACCGGCAGGTATGCAGACATAGAATTCAATCCTGTCAAGGTATACAACAGCTCAGCTCTTGTGAAGATAAAGGCGGTGCCAGAGAGTCTTAAAGTACAGCCGGACTCAGAATACATAAAGATATCTGGGCCCTATGGATTTGGGACTAATTCTAACAGCACTACCACAGTAAAGGCGGTTTCCTCAACAACCACGGCATCTACCACTACCAGCACAGTTTCCTCTGCACCCACTACTTCAGTATCGGCAAACGATACGCTTGCAAAGATAAATGGCTTGCTTGCCACTGACTCTGACTATCTGCTCATAGAGAACTACACCACTCTCTATAGCAACACGTACGAATGCACACCGGGCATGTACAATTCAACATACTTTAAGATATATGGGAGCTATCCTTCCGGGCAGTTCACATACCAGAACGTGAGCAACATAGTGCCGTATGGCATTGTATCGAAGCAGGAAAACCTTGGCTACGGCATATACGAGGAGAACTACCAGACCAAATCAGGCATCGGGACTCTTGAATTCGCCTCTATATACATAAACACAACCGCCGACTCCTTGATAAATTCAACAATATTTGGGGCCAATTATTCGGTGCTTTATAGCGCCGAGCTCAGGGCGCATTCGATAGGCAACGCCTGCGGAATATACATAGCAGGAGTATAGGCCTGCCTGCAATCATTCCTGCGGTCTTGACTTCCTGTTCGGGTTCTGCTTTATGGGTATCGTGAACCAGAATTTGCTGCCCTTGCCGAGCTCGGATTCAAATTTTATCTTGCCGTGGTGGAGGCTTACTATTTCCTTTGTTATCGCTAGGCCAAGCCCAGTACCAGCGCCGTTCTGTATGGTCAGGTTCTTCTTGGAAGCCTGGTAGAACTTCCTAAATATCTTCCTTTTGTCTTCCTCTCCTATCCCTATTCCGGTGTCTATAACTTCGCATGCTATTGTGTTCCTGCTCTTTTTGTATATGTTTACCTTTATCCCGCCCTTTTCGGTGAACTTTATGGCATTGCCTATGAGGTTGGTGAACACCTGTATTATGCGGCTTAGGTCAGCCTGCACTATCGGAGTGTCGTAACTCACTATCCAGTCGAATGCGAGACCCTTGTTGGTTGCAGATTCCTCAAGCGCCCTTATGCTCGGGTTGTTGTAGAGCTCGGTCATGCTTATCTCCGTAAGGTCCAGTTTGACTCTCCTTGCATCCAGCTTGGCCGCGTCGAGAACCTGCATTATTATGAACATTAGGCGATCCGACTCGTCCAGTATCGTCTTCAGGTACTCCTTTTGCTCTTCCGGGATTTCTCCGAATTCTCCGTCGTAGAGCAGCTTTGTAAAACCCATTATGTTTGTCAGCGGTGTTTTCAGCTCGTGGGCTATGTCTGAGATGAACTGGGATTTCAGCTGCCCTACAGACTCGGACCTCTTGATTCTTGTATCGAGCGCACGGAGATATTCCTCCTGCCTCTCTATCATCTGCTTCGTCTCGAGCTCCTTTAATAGGATTATGTAATCTGCGTTGCCGGACTCGTTTATGGAGCGTATCGAGTGCACCGCAGGCATAAGGCTCTGGTCCTTTTTTATCAGGTTCACGTATGTCCCGTCGATTTTCCCTCCGTTCCTGACATACGCTATGTCCCTGTCCAGAATCTCGTTTTCTTTGTATATCGACTTTATCTCCTTTCCGTTGAGCTCTTCCCTATTGTAGCCCAGGATTCTTTCCGCGGACAGGTTTACCTTCTTTATGTAGCCAAGGTTATCCACACTTATTACTGGATCTGACGTGGCGTTTACGAAATCGTCGAGGTTTGATTTTGCGTTTTCTACAAGTTTTTCATTGTCCGAATCCACGACCAGTATCACGTATCCGTCATTAATGCGGGTTATGCTGTAGTGGACATGTATCTGAAGACCGTTGAGCAGGAGAAGGTTCAACTCGCCAAAACTTGTTTCCTGGGCACCTTTTTCCAGCACCTTTTTGAGACTCTCCAAAAACTTGTCCTGCGCCGAGAAGTTGAGAAGGTTCTGGCCTGACATGAGCTCATTCATCGAGACAGGCAGCTTCCCGAAGGTGCCTACGATTTCCTTTATGTACAGATTTTTATCCGAAAACATTATGCACACGTCGGGGCTTTCGTTAACCAGCGCCATTATCTTTTCGAATTTGTTGAGCGCGGTCCTGTCTGTGAACGCCATGTGGAATGCGGTACTGCTCACCTTGGATACCTTTACCTCGAAGTTCCTGATTTCGTTGTTTACTGGTATGTTTACCTTAACCGGATTCCTCTTCTCTGAGGAGTTTACGATTTCCTTGAAGCTTGCCCCGATGGCTTCGTCAAACTTTGAGCCGGTCTGGACTTTGGCGAAATGGAGCAGCGCCTCCTTATTGAACTTTATTATTGAGCCTTCGGATGATATAATGAACTGCGGCATCGGGGCGCCGAAGGAGGAGTCGAAGTATGACGCAAGCTTGACGCTTCTCGCGGCTTCTGATTTATATGCCAGGGAGAACCCCATGATGGTGAGTCCGAGAGTCAGTTTCTTAATTAGGTCTTCGGTGAATTTGCCCTGCACCTTGGAAAGCATTTCCAAAACTCCTATGACCTTTCCGCTTGCGATTATTGGTATGGCTGCGCAGCTAGAGTAGCCGTTGTTGCGCTGAAGTATCATTTCCGGGAATGCAGAATATTCGCTCAGCTGGTTGTCTATATAGGGCTTGCGCGTATTTATCACATAACCCAGCAGCGAGGAACTGGAGCCTTCTATCTTTTTTGCGCTATGAATCTCCACCTTGTCTATGCCGAACATGTCGCTTATTATGCCACTGAATTGCGGCGACGATTCGTCCGGTCCGGACTGCGTATTCGCTATTGGAAGTATGTCAAAGATGAACTTGTCCATGAATATGTCATCAGCCAACCAATCGCCATTTAAGATTCGGCATTCATATTAATAAATTTAATTGATATGTGATATTATGGGAGCTTGCGGTGGATGGAATTGAAGAATAAGGAGATAGCGGATATTTTCAACAATATTGCAGCCATGCTCGGCATTGACAATAGCCCTTCATCGAAGTTCGAGATACGGGCTTACCAGAGGGCAGCGCTCACCATAGAGGGATTGCAGGAGGACCTCGGGCTTATATATGGGCGGGGCGGAATAGATGCCCTGATGGAGTTGCCCGGCATAGGCAAGGGCCTGGCCCAGAAAATAGAGGAATATCTTAAAACAGGCAGGATAAGGAAGTATGAGGAGATGCGAAAAAAATACCCGATAGACTTTGTCGAGCTCTCTAAAATCGAGGGGCTGGGCGCAAAAAAGATAGGGGTGCTTTACAAAAGACTAGGGGTTAAGGATGTAGAGACGCTCAAGGATGCGCTGGAAAAGCACAAAGTGCGTGAGCTGGCAGGCTTCGGGGCGAAGAGCGAAGAAGTCCTTGCAGATGGAATAAAAATATTAGAGTCGAGCAAGGGGAGGCTGCTGCTCGGCGATGTGTTGCCGGAAGCGGAATCTATAGTCTCAAAGCTTGCAGGCAGCGGCCTTGCGGAAGGCGTGGTCATTGCAGGTTCTATAAGGAGGATGCGCGAAACTGTCGGTGATATAGACATATTGGCTTTGTCAAAAAGCCCGGAAAAGGTGATGGACTTTTTCTCTGGAATGGATGAGGTCAAGAGCATAATAAGCAAAGGGCCCACCAAGACGACCGTATGGCTTAAGATAGGCACCAGCTGCGACCTCAGGGTGATAGAGCCCGACAGCTTCGGCGCGGCGATCCAGTACTTTACCGGGAGCAAGAACCATAATATAGGTGTAAGGACTATCGCAGTTAAGAAGGGCTACAAATTGAACGAGTACGGGCTTTTCGAAAAATCTGGGCGGTTGATATCAAGCTTAAACGAGGAGACCATATATGCAAAGCTTGGGATGCAATGGATCCCGCCAGAAATGAGGGAGGACAGAGGCGAGATAAAGCTTGCGCAGGAGCACAATATACCGGACCTGATACAGCTGAAGGACCTTATGGGCGACATGCACACCCACACGAAGGAAACTGACGGCATGAATACGCTTGAGGAAATGGCAGCCGCGGCCGGTGCTGCGGGTTTGGCATATTTCGCAACTACCAACCATACCAAGAGCCTTAGGGTGGCCAAGGGAATGGATGAGAAGCGGTTCGAGGAGTTCTTCAAGAAGATTGACAGCCTGAACGAAAAGCTCGGAGGCAGACCAACGATACTCAAGGGCGCTGAAGTAGACATACTCAAGGATGGCAGTCTTGACCTGAGCAGGGCGATGCTTGAAAAGATGGACTGCGTCGTAGCCGCAGTGCACTCAAACTTCAACATGTCATATGATGAAATGACGGCAAGGGTAAGAAAAGCCTTGGACACCGGACTGGTCAGCATACTTGCACATCCGACAGGGCGCGTGATAAACCAGAGAGAGCCGTACAAGATAGACCTGGAAAAGGTCGCGGAGTCTGCTGAGCGCGGCATGGTGGCCCTCGAGATAAATTCGTATCCCAGCAGGCTGGACCTCAATGACACCAACATACTCTCGCTGCGTGGCTACAACATCATGTTTTCTGTTGACAGCGATGGGCACAACGTATCCCATTTCGGCTTTCTTAGATACGGCATTGGAACCGCAAGAAGGGGATGGCTCACCAAGGCAAATGTTATAAACACTATGCCGCTTGAAAAGGTCAGAAGGTTCCTAGCAAAAAAGAAATGATCACATGAATTTCGTAAGGTTGAACTGCTTTGTCTGCTCCTGCGGGCCCGTGATGCCGAATACCGCGTTTATTTCGTCTCTCAGAAGCAGTATTCGCTGCTTTATGTAGTTCTCCAGGTTGTACCTGTTGGCGAGGTCTGTTGCGGTTTCCAGGTACTTCTCTATGCCGCCCTTTGATATGGTAAGAAGGAGCTTGCCCCCGCACTTGGTGCATTTTCCTACGAGAGGCACCCTGCGGTACTTTGCATTACAGTTGCCGCACCTGAACGTCTGCTTTGAGAACGAATGCAGGTTGCCCATCAGATCCGGTATGAAGTGGCTGAGTATAAGCCTTCTTGCGGTGTCGCTCCGGTCTATAGAGTAGAGAATGTCCATGAGCTCGAACTGCTTGTTTATCTTGTCTTGCATAGTCTTAAGCTTTGTGTAGGAGCTTTGTATCGGCGCGTAGTTTATCGACTTGTCGCTGCTGGGCGTAGTGAACTTCAGGTTTGAGAATATGCTTTTTTTGCCGAGCCTGTTCGCGACTATCTCGACTTCGACTTCGGACGGATTGGCATACGAAAGCGTGCTTTTGTAGAAGTCGAGGCCGTATGATTCTGATACCTCCATCGCATGCACTTCGTCGTCGACTTCTTCGGGCATGACGTTTATTGTAAGGATAAGGGGGGCATCCATGGTGCCGCCTATGGTAGTAGGCAGATAGCTTCTCGAAAAGTTTATAAGCCCGTCGAGCAGCATCATAGTGGTGTCCTCATCGCCGTCGCAGTTTCTTCTTCTGGCCGATATGACATACGGATGCGCGAAGCCGACGTTTGACTTGGTAAACCCTATTATCCTGCATAGCACGCCGGCCGAAGTGTGCGGAGACAACGTTATTACGTAGTGGCCTATGAGGTCTTGTATCTTGCTCGCATTGTAAAACGGCTGCATGCCGTAGTATTTTACCAGGAGGTCGTCTATGAAGTTTGAGACTTTGAGGAAGTATTCCGCGCAGTTTATGTTAAGTATGACATCTTGGTGCATGAGTTCTACAAGCTGGTTGTCATCTTTTAGCTCGTTGCCCATGTAATCCTTTTTGTAGCCCAGCTCCTTCAACCTCTCGGCGGGGGTAGCTATCTCGTTTGGATAGAAATGCGTGATCGGGGCGTCTGTTGCGTCAAACCTTATCGTGCCGTCCTTGAATATGTGTATGTCGTGCAGGCTCCTCAGGATACCTTTTTCTATCGGCTCCGGCACCATGTCTCCGTTCATGAGGCTCTTGACGCCCTTTACATTCTTAGGCATGGCCTGAATTCCGAGGTTTGAAAGCGCGGCATTGACTATTTCGATCAGGTCCAGCACCTTGCTTTCGCTCGAGTTTGTCTTGGAACCGCATTTTTCGCACTTTTTGTCGTTCGTCAGGTGCCCGCAGACCGAGCATTTGCGCTCTATGGTGGCCCTTGATTTGTGTTTTCTGCAATAGAACGAGTTAATGTATTCTCCGCCTTTGTCGCACTTGAACCTTGCAACTTCGGCGTATATTCCTTTCGAATCGAACTTTTTTGACTCTATGGAATAGGCCTTCGAAACGCTCCTCTCCTTGCCGCCGAGCTCGCCTACCGGGAAAAGCACGTTCGGAGCCGGCTTCATGAGCCTGCTTTTGGCCTTCTCAGGCCTGCCCATTCTGCCGCCTATTCGCGTAGACCTGCGCATTATCTTCACTGGCGATATTGCAGATAGCATCTGCAGCGAGTCTTGGGCTTCTGCGTATTTCCCGAGCACGTCATTGCTCAGATGCAGCTTCCCGTTTTCAGTAAAGCCCAGCGTGAATGCGAGACTCTGCGCGTCGTCTGCATCTATTTTTATCCGGTCTCCGTAGTCCATGTGCGGCACGCATAGGGTTTCCAGCGCTTCGCGCACCTCTTCGATGCGATTTCCAGACAGAGTAATGCTTTTCAGGCCGAATATCGAATCTTCTGATTTCTCCACATCTGCCTCTGCCATGGATTCCGCCAGTGCACGAAGACCAGGCGGCTGGATCTCCGCATACTCGTATATGTACTTCGGATGCATCGGCACTCCGTAATCCTTAGAATAGCCAAGCGCTTCCTTGAAGCTGGCAGGAGACGGCATGGGGCCGTTAAACCCTGCTGCCTTGAGTTCCTCGTACCAGAATTCTTCGACGTAGCTGCTCGGCTCTAGAGGGGTGTTTGTCTTTTTGAAGTCGCCGTATGTGACCAGTATGTCGCCCACGGAGAGTATCTTTTTTACGCTGCTGCGCAGCCGCAAAGCGTCTTCATAGGTGTTTATCCTCAGGGCCTGGCCGGAGTCCAGCTTCACGAAAGGCCCCTCTATCGAGTCTACGGGCATGGCTATGCAGCCCTTGCCGGGCTTCTCAACCTTGAGTTGAGTTCCAACTGCTATAAAATCGTCAAGAATTGCCATAGTAGCAGGGCTGAAGCCCTTTGCCGCTATGCCAGTAAGCCTTGAGCGGCCGTACCTGAGCCTGAACGAACCATGGTGGTTGGGATAGGCGAACACGGGCCTGCCTGCAACGAGCTCTTGAAGGAAAACAGCAGTTTTCTTTTTGTCCTCGCCCGGCTTTGAGGTGCCCTTTTCCACCTTTATTATTTTGTTGAGCCATGACCAATCCAGGCCTGCCATTTTGGTGTATTTTAGAACCGACTTTGCCTTCTGTGCTATGCCCTCGCATGACACTAGGCAAATTCCTCCGCGTACCCTGTTCGTAATCATCTGCTGCTTGCCGGCCGCGTCAAGCCGTGCTACATTGCGATGTATTGCCACTTCGAGTTGCTCTGTAGGCATTCCATCTATGCAGACCGGGCAATTGCTCAGTATGGTGCGTATATCTTCGTCTCCGGGGAGGTACTGCAGCCTGGCAGCCCTGGAATTATATATCTGAATCTCCTCGATGCACCTTTCTACTTCGGTCTTCTGGGCCTTGTAGCTCCCTATTCCAAGAAGCTTTCTGGCAAAATCCGCCAGCGCCACTGAGAGTGCTGCACTTGTTCCTCCTGCACCTCTTATCGGCCCGGCGTACATCACCGATATGTATGATGTCCCATCCGGATTCTTGTGGAGCTCTACGCCTTGAACCCCCTCCGTCGGGGCGACTAGTATGCCCTCGGTGAGTATGGCAAGACCTATTCTTACCGCAAGGGTAAGCCTGGAGGAAATCTCCATTTCGAATTTGCCGTCTGTGCATATGACGCGGACTATGTCAAACGCCAGCTCCTGCCTTGACTTGCCGTCAGCGTGCGCCTTTATTATATCCGCTAGCCCCTCAATGCCTATTATTCCCTCAACCCTTGATGCAAGGTCCGGCGCTGGCCTTATCTCTACCGTCGTCTTTGGATCATAGCCAATCGACCTTGCCTTTACCGCGACTTCGTACGCCTTGTTGAAGCTTGCATTGATTTCGTTGAAGTATTCATCTGAATCCATTGCATCGTCACCCGCTGAAATCGACAGAGCTTATCTTGTATTTTTGAGCTTCGAAGACAGGCATTATGCAGGGCGTTGGTATGTGGCCCTGCCGAACCTGAAAATCGGTCCTGTCCTGCCAGGTACCGCTGTTTATTACCTGCACTCCGTGATAGGCAGTAAGCCCGTTTTTGTGTATGTGCCCCATATGCAGTATGTCAGGCACAGCGTCTATAACCATCCCGTCGGCCGGGCTCGGGACCGTAACGTTTCCACCATGTATTGGGGACAGGTGCCTTCTTTTTAAAAGTTCGACCATTGCCTTTTCGGGGCGCGAGTAGCTGTTATTCGGGACGTTGCTTATTATTGAATCCAATGAGGTTCCATGGTATGCAAGGATCTTAAGCCCGTGCAGCGTGATGTAGGCAGGATTTGAAAGGAAGTGTATGTTGTCCTTTTTGAAATCTCCGATTATTTCCTTTGGAAGGCTGGGCTGCGGCTCTGCGCGCTGCACAGAATCATGGTTGCCGGGCAGCACGAATATTTCTATATAGTCAGGGACCTGCTCCAGAAAATTAAAAAGCAGGCGGTACTGGGCATACATGTCTGGAATGGCCAGGTCACGGTCCTGATCCGGATATACCCCTATCCCATCTGCAACGTCTCCTGCCAGCACAAGGTATTTTATCTTTCCGGCTAGGTCCAAGTTTCTGCCTGCCGGATTCCCGTTGAGCCAGTTGATCATTGCAGAAAAGTTCTTCTCCATGAAGAGCTTGCTGCCGACGTGGATGTCGGACAGGAACGCTATGGCGAAATCCTCGTCGACTTTTTTCTGCGAGAGTATGGGCACGTCAGGCCATACTATCTCGTTTGCTATGACGAACGGACCAGATATCTTTCCCTTTACTGCGAGCACTTCATCGTTTACTATGTTGCCGGCCTTTTCGAACAGAGCTTTCGAAGTGTTCGAGGTACCCTTCATGAACATTATCTTGGCGTTTGATTCCTGGTCTTCTATCTCTGCCAGGATATTGCCGTTCTTTGTAACTATTTTCCTGCTTACCATTCCAACGATATAAACTTCTCGGCCGTTTGCAAAGCTGTTTAGTAGCGACAGGCTTGCAAGCGGGTTCCCATTGGCAGAGACGTGCGCGGCTATTATTTCGCGTATGCGGGAAAACCTGTTCTTGAAGTGGTTTATGAAATCGTTGACCGTTCCGTTGGTCTGCTGGATTTCTTTAGTATCTACAGAATATTCTGAACTTATCTCGGCGGCATGCGGTTTGAATTCCGCAGACCTCACTATTTCGACGGTCTCTGGAGCCTTTTCAGAAGAAAGTTCAGACACGGCAGAGGATATGTCCTCGTTTTTTATAATCTTTATGCCGCCAGGCGCTTCACCGTATAGCTCTAGTATGCGGGAGACAAGTGCGTCTACGTTTATTCCTGACAGCAGTTTTTCGTCCAGGTCGCCAGATACGAATATTTTATGCTCTGCTAGCCTTGATGTTAAATATTTCAGGTTTTCATTCTTGCCCAGCATACCAATTATTCTTTTATAGATTCAAGCATGCTTAGTATGTTCCATATTACGGTTCTTGCCTGAGGCGGCAGGTTTATGTCGTTGCTTACCGAATCGAGGTTGTATATGGCCGAAGATATTCTTACGGTATAATCGCCATCCTCGTTAAGTTTTGCCTTTGCCTCAGTCACAGCACTCCTTACGTTTTTGGGCACCGAGGTGTCGCTGATCAGCGAATCCATCTGAAAATTTATTTGCTTCACTATCCCTACAATTTTTTCGTTATCAGGCAAAAAATCACCCCATATAAATAAACAGCAAACACGTTTGCCTTTATTCGGATAGGATATTACCATAAAAATATTTATATGCTAGTTTTGGCACGCGCAGCAGTAGGAGGAGGCAGAAGCGGTTATGCCATGGATATTTCAAACGTGCCTGCGGGCATTTGCTGTATTATGTCGTCCGTGTTTTCGTATCCCAGCATCTTTGATATGGACTTTGCCGCATCCGACTTAATCATACTGCCCAGCCTGATCATAACGAGCTTTGCGCCGCTCGGCTTTTGCCTTTCGGCGGTCTTCAACGGAACCGTATGGAGCTTGCCGTCCATTACATACATCGCTATGCCCAGCGGCGTGTTGCGGTACCACTCCCTTTCGCCTTTCATCAAAAAGCTGCCCTGGCCCAGTGAGCCCTTGTTTGTTGACTTGCTTATCTGATCCCTGCGCATGGCATATACGTCCACGCTTACCAGCATCTTCTTCCATGCGCTCGAGTATGAAGCTGCGAATGCGGCGACTTCGGCTTTTTCCTCTTTGTCGGCTCCTGCGCCGCCCTTGAGTATGACTACAGATGCCCCAAATATGTCGGCATGGAAGAACAGGTCGTTCTCATCGAAGTGCTTGGAATTTAAGAGTTCGTTCTGCTGGGCATCCCTTCCGCCTATCGCAAGCGATCCGTGCGAAGTAAAAAACCAGTGGAACTTTTCGTACCATTCCTTTTTCTGCAGGTGCAGGGTTTTTGTTTTTGCGGCCTGCTGCACATGCTCGCTTTCTATCGAATTCAGCTTCTCCTCCATCTGCGTCATTGCCTTGGCTGCGCCCTCAGATTTCTTATGGTACTTTTTGGCGTTCTGGTAGTACGAATTCGCGTTTTCCTGTGCAGACTTCGTAAAGTCTATTGAAACTTCCATGATTGCGATTCTTCCGTCTTATATAAGCGAAAGCGAGCCTGAGATTATAAGCGAGGTCACTATTCCGAGTATCAGCCCTATAACGCCTATTATTATTATGCCGATTATTATTACCTTTGCACTTCTAGTGAATTCTGCTGACGCCGGCTTGTAGCTAATGTTGATTATGTGCTTTGAGTTTTCTATGAAATATTTCAGTTTTTTTGAAATGTTCATTTGAACCTGCCCGTACGATTTTGTTGGTCGTTTTTATTAATTTAACGTGCTAAATTTAAATATTTCCGATTGCAGTTAAACGTTGTTATATCATTTAGTATTTTCTTTATTTGTGAGCGAAATTTTAAATTCATAGCAGTAGGTTTATATGGAAATAGGAAAAGGCTACAACTCAGTTGCAGTATACTTTGGCGAGCTTTGGCTCAAGGGGCGCAATAAAAACTTCTTTGTCGACACTCTGTGCAGAAACATCAGAGACAGGCTTGCTGGTCTCGGATATAAGGACTTGGACCTTTGGAGGGACAGGATTATAATACACGTGAACAGGGAAGATGAAGTCGGACCGATAATCGAAAGGCTGCGCTACGTGTTTGGCATATCGTGGTTCGCCCCTGCGCTTGTTGTTGGAAACGACATACCCGAGATAATAGAAGGCGCTAAGCGCATACTTGGGCGCGGTGACAGGATAAGGCTTGAATGCCACAGGAGCTACAAGCTCCTAAAGTACAGTTCAAATGAAGTCGTAGGCGAATTCCTAAGGCATGGCGGAGACCTCGGTTTTGAATTAGACAAAAACAGCGAAGACGTCCTTTTCATAAGCATAACAAGCTCGAGCGCAATACTTCACAGGCACAAGGTGGCGGGCCTTGGCGGGCTTCCGGTTGGGACTTCGGGCCGGGCAGTAGTGCTGCTTTCCGGTGGGATAGATTCGCCGGTTGCAGCATTTTACGCCATGAGGCGCGGCTTTGATGTTGTTTACCTGCACATCCATGGCTACGACGACCCGCATACAGCCATGGCTTCGAAGATGCACGAGCTGGTAGGGCAGCTTGCTAAGTACTCTGGGAAAACAAGGGTATACTATGCCCCGTTTCATATATTCCAGATGGCTGCAATGGGTTCAGCCCCGAGATATGAACTTGTGCTATTCAAGAGGTTTATTTACCTGCTTTCAGAGAAGATGGCGGATGAGATGAATATCGATGCCATAGTTACTGGCGAAAGCCTGGGTCAAGTGGCCTCTCAAACAGTAAGCAACCTCGGCTCGGCGCAGAGCGGGGTGAGGCACCTGATATTCAGACCGCTCATAGGATTTGATAAAAACGAGATAATCGAAATGGCAAGGCGCATAGGCACATATGATATCTCGATAAAACCTTATAGGGATGTGTGCTCGATAAAGGCGAAAAACCCAGCCATCAAGACGGACCCGTTTTTTATAAGGCGCGCGTTCGACTCCGCAGGCATGAAAGTCGCACTTGAGAAGACCTATGCCGCAATGGCCGTGACCGACATTAACAGTACAGATGATGCAGGCGCAGACGCAAAAGCATAAATTTTTAAATACTTTTCATGTCAATAGTAGTTAGCAAGTGATTTCATGGCTGAGAAAAAAATGACAGTTGTTATAGATCCGAGCCTAGAGTACGCTAGGAGACTGCATTACAACGAAAGGCATTCGGGATGGACAATCTTCAGATCCATATACTGGGCAGTGTATTTGCTGCTTGTGGGATCCATGCTGTATTCATTTTCACAGGCGTCTTCGGTTAATTTCGGGGCGTTTTTCGGCCTTAGCATAATATCCCTGGCGCTGTTTCTGCTGGTATACGGATTCAGCAGTGCACTGCACCTGAAGCTGATGAAGAGATACGCGTAATTCTTTATTTTTTGTTTTTTATTGTTTACGGTTTCTTTTGCGCGGATGCCATTTCCTTTTTATTATGGCATGCACATTTAGAATAACGTTAGATGCAATTTGATTGGAAGGTCGCTATGGTTCAAAATTTGTACGAGTATAAGAATTACAAGCTCTTTGTACTGCTGCCGATAGCCCTGCTTTTGGTAAGCCTTTTTTTCATACCTAAGATACAGCTTGATTCGTCCCTAGCTGGAGGGGTTGGCGTACAGATAAGCACCACGTCCAATATAAGCGTGAGCACCCTGACTGCAGACCTTGATACAGTTGTCCCGCATACTAGCATAGTGAGTTCGTACCTTAACGGCGTCTACCACCTCTCTATAACGATGCCGGCCAACAAGAGCATATCGGACGCATCGCAGAACCTTTTGGCAATATATTCGATAAATTCGAACTACTCGAACGCAACCGCCGGGCTGGCCATCGCGCAGAGCCAGCTCAAGGCTCAGCCGGGCAACTCGAGCCTCGTGACAGCAATAAATTCTGAGCAGGCCAACATGAGCAGGGATGTTGCTGCGATGCAAACAGAGCTTGCAGCAGAAGTAGCAAACCTAAGGCCGCTACTCAACAGCACACCGGCTTACAATTCCAGCAACATTACTTCGATGTTTTCCACAGCCCAGGCGATTTCCAAGTCAGCCGCAGCTAACTATGAAAGTTACATATTGTCAGAAATACACAAATACGTTCCATTTACCGCATATTCGTATAATGATGTAACCCCGACCCTGGGTGCATTTTTCTTGAGTCAGGTAAGGACAATAATAATAGTCGCATTCATACTTGTAGCGATATCTGTGTTCTTTATTTTTAGGACGCCGATACCTTCATTGGCCGTGATATTCGGCGCTGCAAACGACATAATAGTTGCGCTCGGGGCAATGGGTGCGTTCGGCATACCGCTGGGGGTTGCCTCTGTCGGAGGGTTGCTCATGCTCATAGGCTATTCAATAGACACCGACATGCTATCTTCGATAAGGGTAATAAAAAGAAGCGAGGGGACAGCGAGCACCAGGGCCATGGAAACAATGAAGACCGGCGTAACAATGACCGGCGCCGCAATAGTCTCATTCTTGACACTCTTTATTGTATCATATTTATTTTTCATACCAACATATATTGAAATATCTGGAGTGGTACTGTTCGGATTGATAGCGGACATATTTACAACGTGGTTCGGCAACACGGTTATGGTTGTTTGGTATAAAAAGAAGCGTGAAGCAAGATGGCAAAGCTGACAGAATATATAAAGGATAGACGGATAGCCTCCCTAATAGCCATAGCCGTAATACTGATACTGCTTGACGTTCATTTCGGAATCCATTTCGGAATAGAGTTTGTCGGTGGAACGCAGATACCGCTCACGCTTGACAGGCCTTTGAACGCCACCGCCATGAGCACGCTAGTATCTGCACTGGACCAGAGAGTGTCGACCTTCGGTCTGAAGCAAGTCACCGTGGAAGGAATAGGAAATTCGAACGTTTATGTAGTAATACCAACGGTTTCAGCGTCGGAGATAAACAGCACGATATCCGTAATAGACAGCCAGGGAATCTTTGAGGGCGTGGTTAACGGGAAGGTCGCGCTTAACGGCAGCAGCATATTGCACAGCAGCATAGGAATAGTACCTCCGACAACGGTCAACAATAGCGTCCAGTGGGCAGTAACATTTTATGTTACGCAGGCAGGGGCAAATAAATTCGCAAAAGTTGTATTCGGGGCGGCTAACAAGCCGTTGTACATGTTCTTGGACAGGCCTGTAGGCGCTGCGATATTGATGAATTCTTCCATACTGAACATAAATACCACGATAACTCCTTCCACCCAGCTTGCAGATATAAAGCAAGTACTTACAATGGCGGCTCGCAATGATACCATACCCATAGTCACTGTATCAAACAATAATGCAAGTGTGAGTGCAGCCGAGTCATTCCTCGAGAAAAATCCGCAGTACAAGAACATATTTGCAAGCTACAATCTGCCAAAGGCGCTCATAGCATTCCTTAAGGCAGGAAACTACACCGTTCATTTGGAGAGCACGTCTAATATGACGCCCTTGTATGAGACTACTGGATTAGACACGCAGACCCTTGAGGAATGGCCGATGGTAGGATTGCTCTCTGCTCCGATATTGAACCCATCAATAACCAACGGCAATGTAAGCGACAGCTATGAGATATCTGGTGTTGTGCCTACGACGGTGCCTAGGGCACAGATGGTTAACTATGCAGATAATCAGTCTAAGACTATTGCCAGCATACTGAGCGGGGGAGCCCTGCCTGTAGGCGTAATAGTAGGTACGCCAACTCTTGTTTCGCCCACGCTAGGGAAGGGCTCGCTCGAAGTGAGCCTGATAGCGCTAATAATGGCTGTGGTTTTCGTATCCCTATTCATAACCATAAGGTACAGGAAAAAGTTTTTGGTTATACCGATACTCATGACAACCCTGATGGAACTTTTCATAATAGTGTCGATTATAGGGCTCATAGGAACGATAGACCTTGCGGCTGTTGCCGGAATGATAGCGGTTGTGGGAACCGGGGTCGACGCACAGATAATAATAACTGACGAGGTGCTCATAAAAAGGACTGCAGGAAGCTCAACAAAACTGCTCCTTGGAAACGCATTCTATATCGTGTGGGCGGATGCTGCGTTGCTGGTAGTAGCGATGCTGCCTCTGCTTTTCTCTACTTCGCTGGTAAGTATAATAGGGTTCTCTGAATCAACTATAATCGGAGCCTTGATGGGCATATTCATAACAAGGCCTGCGTATGGCGCCTTGATAAGCAAACATTTTGGCTAGGTGTAAAAATAATAAAATATTGCCCGATTTGCAATAGGTCGAGCCAGGAAGTCAATTTCGTCGGAGAGTTCTGCGAGATATGCGCCACGAAAAATATACGTGACAGAATAGCCGACAGCATAGTCGTGACAGAATGCAAGGAATGCAAAAGGATAAAGGTTGGCAGGGATTATGAAGATGCCGATGAAGGCGCGCTTGAAAGGGCGATAGTTGGTGCACTACACATCAAGGATTGCAAGCTGTATCTCGTTTCATTCGATCGCGGAAGGAATATTGCACTGGTCAAGTTTGACTGTGACCTAGGCGGTCAGCATGGAACCTTCGAAAAGGAGATAAGGGTCAGGTTTGCCAAGTCCCTCTGCATGAAATGCTACAGGCAGAAATCCGGATATTACGAGGCGATAATACAGATCAGGGGGCAGAAGGAAAGAGTCGAAAGTTTTATGAGCAAGATTTACAGATACAACTCCCGGCGCGGCGGATTTGTGTCAAAGATGGAGGAAAATGGCGATGGTTATGATGTGTACTTCGGAGACAAGAAAATAATTGGCGAATTTTTTGAAAAAAACAAAAGGTACAGGACGAAGCAGTCCTATGAACTATACGGGATCAAGAAAGGCAAAAAGGTGTACCGCACCATATACTTCCTCAGGCTCGAATAACGGCTTACTCTGCTGCAGTCCTTGCCGAAATCTCCTTTTTGATGGATTCCAGGAGAGGTTCAAGTTTTATTCCGTTCTCCTGCTTGCCGGAGCGCATCCTCACTGATATAGACCCTTTTTCACGCTCGCGATTGCCTATTACTACAATGTAAGGTATTTTCTGCATCTGCGCGGACCTAATCTTGTATTCGAGAGTGTGGTCAGAGCCATCCATCTCTGCACGGATGCCTTCAAGCTTTATTTTCTCAAATACCGATTCTGCATAGGAGTTGTTTTCTTCAGATATGGATATCACACGCGCCTGGACAGGGGACAGCCATAGCGGCAGTTTTCCCTGATAGTGCTCGACCAGTATCCCGACGAACCTCTCTATTGAGCCGAGAATGGCGCGGTGTATTATAACCGGGGTGTGCTCTTTGCCGTCCTCGCCAGTGTACACTATGCCGAAGCGCTTCGGAAGCTGGTAGTCCAGCTGTATCGTAGCACATTGCCAGAGCCTGCCCTGCGAATCCTCTATATCGAAGTCTATTTTTGGACCGTAGAATGCGCCCTCCTTTTCCTTTATCTCGTACTTCATGCCGTTGGTTTCTAGGGCCCTTTTTATGGATTCGGTCGCCTTGTCCCAGAGTTCCTCGTCTCCAAGATGCTCATCTGGCATGGTAGAGAGTTTTGCATAGTACTTTAGCCCGAACACACCGTAAACCCTTTTTACAAGCTCAAGCAGCAGCGTGATTTCCTTCTCCACGCCTTCGGCGCTGACGAATATATGCCCGTCGTCCTGGGTCAGCTCCTGGACTCGGAATAGGCCGCTTAGGGCGCCGCTGACTTCTCTCCTGTACAGCTTATCGAATATTGCGGTCCTGAACGGCAGCTCCTTGTAGCTCCAGCGCCTTGATTTGTATATGAGTATGGTTGACGGGCAGTTCATGGGCTTGAGGCCGAATTCGCTGGAGCCGTCGTCTATTATGAACATGTTGTCCTTGTAATAGTCTATGTGACCGCTCACGTGCCATAGTGCAATGTTTGCCAGGGCAGGAGTGCTTATTTCCTTGTAGTCGTAAAGGCGCTCCATGCCACGCATGAATTCTATTAGTTGCTGGTATATTATGCGGCCGTTCGGGTGCCAGTACACCATTGACGGGGAAACCTCCTGGAAGCTGTATAAGTCAAGTGATTCGCCTATGCTCCTGTGATCTCTTTCGGGCAAGCCAGTCCACTCGCTTTTTTTGACTATTGACAGGTCTACCTTGCGGGGGCGCTTCTGCTGCTGTGCCGTAGCCGCACCGTAGCTCCTTGACTGCTCTGCCAGGGGATGCCCCTTTATCTTTATGTCCCATTTTTTGTTCCATCCGAACGGAGCCGAATGCACTTTTAGACCGTCGTGCTCCAGATCTTTTCGAAGCTTGACAATAAGCTCCAGGGCCTTATTCGGATCTGCAAGCCTGTCGCTCAGATGCGCAAACGGATATGCGACTATGTCCTTTATCTTTTGCTTCTGGGCGAATTCTACGGCTTCTGCCGCAGCCTTTCCAACGATATCAGAGTTATCCGAATCCTCTATGGAAACAAGCAGAACAAGTGCGTTCTCCACCCTTTCGGATTTTTTATCGGATTTCTCGTATATTTTAGATTCGGGCTTTACCAGTTCGTATTCCATGTATTCCGCATCAAGCTGAAGCATTTTCATCTTTACACCGCAATAAATTCAAAATGTTTTAAACGTAAATATCTATAAAAGCGCTTGGTTGCTGCGCTGCGGATTCTGACAATTTTAAAAGCAGACCATGGTGCGGCCGCCAATTTGGGCGCCGGAAAAGCTATCTGTATGTTGCTGTTTGGAATTGACCGCCGCGCATAAGTTTCACCGTATAGGACTTTCGGCATGACCTGTTATTTAAACCTTTTGTGCAGGTGCATCATGATGGCGAGATGTATACGCACGGATATGCCGGAGCCGAAGGGCACGAATTTTCGGCGCTGATGTTTACCAGATATGTGCCCGGGTTGGTTATGCTGCCGATGTTGCCGCTTATGTTTATCGGAGTGTACGCAGTGACGTAGCTGTTTCCCGCATTGGTTCTCACTATGAATATTATCTCGTGGCCCATTGTATTATTTATGTTGCCGACGTATATGGTGTACACGTCAGGAGGCATTTGTATCAAGGTAAGCTGCCGGGCAGGATATCCCTGGCTGCCCACGGACAGGGCTATGTTTGCCAGTTTGCTTGCGGATTCCTGCGCCTCTGTCGTTGCAAGCGTTGACGAGGAAGCTGCTATCTGGATAAAGGCAAGGACCACTATGGGCAGCAGTATTATGAGCCCGAATGACAGTGTAACTAGAAGCTCAAGGCTTGATTGGCCTTTCTTTTCGTTTTTTTTGGCAGCCATTTCATGCATCCGCTTTAGCCTTCAATCAACATATGCGTAATTGCCAGTTTGGCTTGTTGACTTTTCTTTCTTCTGTATGATTTCGTCACGCAGGTTTTTTAACAGTTTTGAAAGGGTCTTATCAAGCAGGTAGTCGGATGCCTGTATGCTTATCATCTTGGACCTTCCATAGGACACCCTGGCCTTTATCTCGTAGGTATCGGATTTTATCCGTTTCACGCGCAGCGTTATATAGTTTATTCCGAATCCTCTTAGCTTGTTGACCTTTGCCACAAAGTTCTTCACTTCCTCTTTGATTTCGTCTTCGTACTGGTATGTGTACTGGTCCAGCCCCGTTATTATTATGCTGTTCTGGTCGACCCTCCTGTTTGATATGCTGCGCTCTAGGATGTCGGTAGCTGTGACTATGCCTACCGGAACTTGCCTGTTTAAAACCACGAGAGACGAAACCCCGTTCTCGACAAGCATCCTTATGGCATCAGGTATCTCGGCATTGCTGCTTATCACCACCGGATTTTTGTTGACTATGCTTGAGATGGGCACATTCGCAGGCGCGTACGTTTTGGTCTTCAGTTCTGGAAGCTTTTCGTTTCCTTTTGTCGTAAAATTTATTATGTCGCTCTTGGTGATTATACCCATAAACTTGTTGTTTTCTAGGACAAGCAGCCTGCTTACCTTGTTTTTGTCCATTGCCGCTTTTGCCTGCGCCAGGTTTGCATTTGCATCGACCGCCAGCGCAGGGGACGTCATTATAGAGCTTACCTTGTCTCCGACGGCAAGACCTGTGGAAAGCATCACCTTCAGTATGGTTTCCCGCTTAAGCATGCCCCTCAGCTTTCCGTCTTTTACATATGGAAGCCCCTTAACCCGGGTCTTATAGAAATATATCATCGCATCGTCTATGGATGTGCTGTCAGTTATCTTTGGCACGACTCTGGCGTATTTCTTTATCGTCTCATTCTTGTCGAATTTGAGTCTGAACCTTTTTGAGAAAAGTGTCTTGTCATCTATTATCCCATATGGCTTATTGTCCTTGCTAACCAGCACAGCATCGTATTTTTGAATGGCGGGAATTATATTTGCCAGCCTTTCGCCTATGTCGAATGCTGGTACCTTTGTCACGAGTTCGTCAGGTATGCCGTTATATTTTTGGCTCATCGTTACACCGTTTGAATTACATAGCGTATTTGTTAGATAAAAATATAAATTAGTTCAATAGAAATTAACTTGCAAGCCAGGTTGGCAGAATGGCTATGCAGCCGCCTGCAGAGCGGCGTAAGGGGGTTCGACACGAATGCGAAAATCCCCCACCTGGCTTCCTAAACGTCTAGTATTACCTCTACACTATACGAATCTCCGTGGCTTGTTATCTTCATGCTTGAAGGTGAAACGCCTTTTACATCGAAGAAGGCATCAGACTCCGTTTTTTCGACAAGCAGCACGGTGCATTCGGCTCTTATGTCCTTGCCGTACTTGCGTATTTTTACGTGTTTTGCCTGTTTTGGAAGCATGCCGCGGGAATCTGACTCTGACAACAGGCGCTGGAGCACAAACCATAGCAGGTTCTCAAGACTCTGCGCCGATTCGGTGAAAGAGAATTCTATGCATTTGGGACCTTTCTTTCTTGGCTTAGGCGGATTGAGCATGAGGCCGGCCATCGCATCTATGGAATTTGAAAACAGCTCCTCTGTGCTGCTTCCATATGCAATGAAGGATACATCTGCGGTGTGGTTTAGGTACTGGTATTTTTTGGGTTGCATGGCGTCGCCGTTTTTATTTATATTTATCTGTATGCCTTTTATACTTTAATTTTGAATATTCAGCGTCCGATGAAGAGAAGAGTAACTACTGAAAAATGATGACGCCCATTTCGGCTGAGGACATGCGGGGAATTTGATGGCTAGGGGCAACAGAACAAAACTTGTTGGAATCCTGATATTGCTTTTTGCATTTTTTATAGCAGTATTTGAATCCCTTGCGATAACAAGATTTGTCATATCCGACACGGATTCGGCATCCTATATTGTAGTTGTATTGCTGATGTTCTTCCTAGCTATACTTTTTTCTGCAAAGAAGGATATCAGGCTTGACCGCGCAAACTTCAGGAAGAACGCAGCCGTTGCCATTGCGTTGTTCATTGTTTATGTACTGCTTGAAATGTACCTTAGGGTTTACCTATCTTTCGTGTTCCTGACATTCAGGATAGATTTGCTACTGCTTCCGATTGCGGTGCTGTCGTTTATCATACTGCTTTTTGGAAAGGACGGGCTTAAGAAAATGGTTTTTCTTCCCGTATACCTGATCTTTGCTTCTCCTATCGTGTTGATGCCGGTCCTGAACCTGTCGAATGCATTTGCGGATTTCAATGCCTATTTGGTCTTCTTCCTGTTCAAGGGCCTCGGAATGCACATAGCGAAAACTGGTCTGGTCATAACAACCGCAACAAGCTCTTCGATATCAATTGCTTCAACGTGCGCAGACATTGGCATTTTTGCTGCGATGATAATGTTTTTGGCTCCGGTCGCTTATCTGTATAAGGGCAGATTTAAGGACAAGGCATATTGGATACTTGCTGGGGTCCTGCTCATGCTGCTGCTCAACATATTAAGGATGGTGGGCATAGGTCTTGTCTGGGCTTATGTTGGAATAAACTCTGCAGTTGCCACATTGCATCTTTTCGTGGGTGAGATATTATTTGACATAGATATAGTGGTAATGATACTGCTCTCTCAAAAGTTCGGATTGAGCGTACCCCGTGTGAAAGCAAAGGGATTGATGAAGTTAAACCTCGCGGTGGATGAAAGGCGGTTTGCAGCGCTTGCAGGTACTATCGTGATTGGGCTGGCTGTGGTGGCCTTGCTGCTATCCGTGCAGGAAGGCTCAAACCTTAGCGTATCGCCCTCGTACTTCAGTTATTCGAGCAATACTGTTGGGAATTATTCGGTGTATCTGAGTTATATCGCATCTTTAGAACCTTCAAGGATGAACATTACCGGGCTTAATTTTTCTGGTGGTGTAGGCACTTTCAGCCTTACGAATAGCACCTACCACGGAAACGACAGCATCTTTGCATTGGTAAGTTACGAGAATGCTCCGTTTCCGGGCAGGACAGTTGGAGCATTTTCAAAGGTTTATGCGGAAAAGTCAGATTTGCTAAACAACGGGATAAGTGTAACTTACGCCAAGGTCGAATCGCTAAATAGGACATTCTACGTTTCATATTTTTCTGCCCCGATGAACGTTTCCGGCAGGTATGTTACCCTTAACTACGAGCTTTTTACTCTAAAGTCAGAAAGTGCAACGTGTTCAAAAGCGCAGGCTAGCTGGCAAAACGCAGTAAGCTCTGATTTTTACAATATAATGCATGGATATTTTAGTTATGGCGGTACCGGTACGAATTCGCTTGAATGCGTAGCGGACAGAGTAGCAGAGAACTTCGGTGTCAAAAATGAAATTTGAATTCTCTGCTGGGGTGGTGGTTTATTCAGAATGCGAAGGAGTCAGACATTTCCTTATCCTGAAGAGAAACGATGGCAAATTTGATTTTCCAAAGGGACATATAGAAAAGGGCGAAAAGGCGCAGGAGGCTGCGGTGCGCGAAACCTATGAAGAGACCCACCTGAAAGTTGAAATAGACAGGTACTTCAGGCGAGACATCAGGTACTGGTTTTATAAGGATGGGGAAAAGATATCGAAAAAGCTAAGCATGTTCTTAGCTAAGGCGGACTCTGAGGAAGGAGTAAAAATATCCTATGAGCATACCGGATTCGAGTGGCTTACGGCTGAAGATGCCATTGAAAAACTGAATACTAAAGATCGTGGTGATATAATAGCTTCGGCAAACAGGTATGCAGAATCTAAGAGGCAGATGGACATCCTCAATCTTGAATATTCCAGGCTTTTTGACCGCTTTGAAAATTGGAGCTTGAGCAGCAGATTCGTGCCTGGGGAGGGGCCCCTAGATGCAAGGATCATGTTTTTGGGCCAGGCACCAGGCAGTGAAGAAGATAAAACGCTAAGGCCTTTTGTAGGGCGCAGCGGAATGCTACTTACTGACATGATAAAAAGGGCAGGACTTGACAGGGACAAGGCGTATATAACTAGCGTTGTACAGTTCTTTCCGCCCAGAAACAGGGCGCCTTCGAGTTTTGAAATAGACGTCTGCAAGCCTTTTCTTTTCAAGCAGATAGACATAGTGAAACCTGGGCTTGTTGTACTTCTTGGCAATGTTGCAATGCTGGCGGTGCTTGGCAGGACTGGCGTCTCGTCGATGCACGGGACCGTAGTTGAAAAGGACGGGGTTAGGTATTTCATAACGCTGCATCCTTCGGCAGCACTTCGCATAAAAAGTAAAATTCCAATTATAGAGGCGGACTTTAAGAAATTAGGCAGCATAGTAAGAGACTTGATTTGAAGCAATCGATTAATTGGTGAATGCATGAAAATATTTTTTATCACATCAAATGCGTCAAAAGTGCAATTGGCAAACGAGCGTCTTAATCGGTATGAGATAGAGGTAGTGCAGCATAAAGCTGATCTGATAGAACCGCAGGTATTTGATGTAGAGGCTGTTGCGGCAGAGAAGGCAAAGCAGCTATTGGGGATTGTCAAAACGCCGTTTGTAGTAGAGGACTCCGGCATGTATATTGAGAGACTTAGAGGCTTTCCAGGTGCGCTTATGAAGCCCGTTCTAGATACAATAGGCGATTCTGGATTGATTAAACTCATGTCTGGCGAGACCAATAGAAACGCGCTTGTAAAGAGCGCGCTGGCTTACTGCAACCCAGAAAAAAATTTGATAAAGACCTTTACAGGAAATTTTAAAGGCTCTATATCGGAATCGCTCAGGGGAGATGCAACAAGAGGATGGATGGTAGCAAGGATATTTGTACCTGCCGGTGAAACAAAGACCCTTGCCGAGATGGATGATGCAGAATGGCAAAGACACTTAGATGATTCTAGAAAAGACGATCACTATGAAAAGCTTGGTAAGTGGTTAAAATCAAACTCGCAGGATCTTGTATGAGCTTACCCATAAATGCGCTAACAATTCGACTGACAATACGCAAATGACAAATATAGAAAGTATTAAAAAAGCTAACGTGGATAAATAAAATGTATTTTAGGCGACATGGTGAGCAAATGGGACTATTCGACAAATTAGGCAAGGGATTAGGCGTATCCAAGGACATGAATGTTGAGGAGTACATGACTTCCGAGGAGATGGAGAACGTAGATGTACTTAATGAGCCTGCGGACTTCTATATAAAGCCGGTTGCGCTTAAGGATGAATCAGACATTGCAGTTATAGAAGCCGAACTCAATAAGAAAAACATAATACTGCTCAATACTTCCGAGATGAAGAACAGGGAAAACACGACTAAGAAAATAATAGACTCCATAAAGGAATTCGTCACAAAGATGAACGGAGACATAGCTGCGATAGACAACAACAAGCTCATAATAACACCCGCAAAGGTAAAGATAATAAAGAACAGGAAAAGGCCAGACCAGGCGCAGAGCTGAACTAGGCCTTATATTTTTTTGAAAATGCTGCGGTAAGCGCATTTATCTCCTTTTTCGTAGGGTTTGCGCGTACCAGCATATTTTCAAATGCCTTTTTGACTGTCTCCTTTTTTCGTATGTATGGGTTTGAGTCTACGCTTGCTCCAAAAAGCGATTTTATCATGCGCAAATCCGAGCTGTCGGCATAGAGCTCGCCAATTTCCTGCGGCCACGATGAAGGCTTCTGTGCTGTGAGCGCGTACAGCAGTATTGCAAGCGCATGGGATATGTTCAACGTTGGATATCTTTGACTTGTGGGTATGAAAACGATGGAATTGCACTGGAAGAGCTCTTCGGAGTTAAGGCCGGTATTATCACGCCCTATGAGCAGGGTCATGTTCTCTATGCTTTTGCCGCGTATATATTCTTCGAATTCGGGAAGCGTCATTACGTTGTCGAAATATTTTCTAGATTTGCGCCACAATGCCGTAGTGCCGACGACGAAAGAATTCCTTGTCACGCCATTTAAATCTTTTAGTATCGCCGCATTCTCGATAAGATCGTGGGCGTGCTTTGAGTATTTTATCGCGTTCTTGCCGTTGAACTTGCACTTCGGGTTCACAAGGTACATTTTCCGTATTTCAAAGTTCTTCAGGACCCTTGCCTCGTAACCCAGGTTTATCTGGTATCTTGGCTCAACGAATGCAACCTTTATGTTTTTTATCATGCTAAACACCGTATTTAAATAAGCAGCAGAACAGCAAGAACGTTTACCATCATGTGCGCTATTATGGTTGAGTAAAGAGAGCCCGATTTCTTGAATACGTAGCCCGCCAGTAAGCCAAATGCGAACGCGAATGCCAGCTCGTAGACCGAATAGTATATGATAAGGTGAGGTATGGCGAATATCAGGGCGCTTGCCAGTATGCCTATCCTCGGAACTAGAAAGCCCCTGAATAATATCTCCTCGTTTATCGGGGCTATTATTGCTATGAAGAAAAGGTAGTATGCAGGGGCAGCTTGAATGCCAGAGGCGTTAGCATGCAGAAACGTCAGCAGCGCCTCTATGGCTGCCATTACAAGGAATATCATAAAACCGTAGACCACGCCGGCTCTTGTAAGCTTGCCGAGACCCAGTCCTTCTATGGTCTTGCTGGTGGAATTGCCCTTGGCAGCAAGGTAGGAAAACACAATCAACGAGAAGAAAAAGGAAAGGCCGATGTCTCCTATGTAGGTTGCGGTGTTTTTACCTATGTATCCGAAAAGCCCGAAATATGTTACGGTCAACGTAACAAACAAATCGACTATGAGCAGCAGATAAATTATTTCTTTGCGTGTTTCGGCTTTTGTTTTGCTCTGTTTTCTTGCTCTAATGTTTTCCATCAGAATTTTCCTTGTGCTGCGTTTTAAATTCAGAGTAGCCGCACTTGCCGCATGAAAACCTGTCGCTGTGCTCGGCCATCCTGGAATTGCACTTGGGGCACATTTTGCCTGGCTTGTATGGTTTAAACGACTTTTTAGCATCCTTTTTCTCTGCCATGTAGATCCACTTCATTAACTTTTGCTTTCAGCCTCATCCTTTTTGGCTTCGCCTTCTTCGCTGCCTTTTTCCTCGGCTGCGCCCTTAGCACCTTTGGATTCTTTCTGCTGCCTTTTGACCAGATATTCTGGCTCGAATTTCTTAAGCATCTCGGCGTCCTTGTAGGAGTGCAGCACGCATGTGCTTTGCATTACACCATACTTCTGCTCAACCGACACAACTATGGTAGTGTCCGGGTGAAGGTTTAGTTTCTTACATACCTCCTTCTTTATCTCCTCTTTTGACGGGGTGGCGCTTTCAGAATTTACCAGCGCGGATATTTCCCGCATCTGGAAGACCTTGTTCTCCTTGTCGCTTAGTATTTTTATGTCCATTATTATTCACCGGTTGTTACCCTAGATATGGCCTTTCTTCCCATGGCCTCCAGTATTTCTACTTCCATGCCGTCTTTTACTTTTCCAGAAAGCTCTGCAGGTATTGGAAGATCGTATACCTCGTATGTCTCCGGATCCATTAACTGGGCGTTTGACCCGGTAACTGATACCACCTGCACCTTTTTCTTCTTTATTACGGGAATCTCCGCATCGCCGTCGCTTGGCTTTAGCAGTGTTTTCTTTTCGCCACCGAATATACCTATTGCAGTAACACGCATCTTTGCAGAGCCATGCTTTCCAGGCGAGCTGGTCTCTATGTCTACCACTTTGCAGGGCACGTCGTCTATCAGTATGTACCTGCCAACCTTGACCTCTTTCATAGATGCCTTTAATATTTCTCCATCTGCCATTTTAAAACCATAAGAAATTTGACATATAAGTTAGATAGAAAAGTTATATATAGTTTGTTTTACAGCATTGGCATTCGGCATTTAGGTCTGCGTAGGCAGCAGAGGCAGGATATCAGTATATCCTATCTATGCCTTCCATGAAGTCGCGGTTGTATTCAGCCGTTTGGCTTGTCACGACCCCTTCACCAAGTCTTGGCGTCACTCCGGTGACTATCGACATGACGCGCACCTGATCCTTCATCTCCGGAGACAGCCTTGCCCCGAATATGACGTTGGCCTTCGGATCCAGGCCGTCTGTTACGCCTTCGCCGATTTTAGTTGCCTCTTCTATGGTTAGGGACGAGCCCCCAGATACATGAATTAGCGCGCTATGCGCATTTTCCGTATTCACATTCAGCAGCGGATGCGTTATCGTTGAGCGTATTACGCGCTCGACCTTGTCGTTTCCGGAACCGAAGCCTATGTTTATTACGGCTGTGCCTCCGCCTTGCAGCACGGTCCTCACGTCTGCGAAATCCAGATTTATAAGACTTGGCAGAGTTACGGTGTCTGTTATTCCTTTTACAGCATTTGAGGTTATGTTGTCAATTAGCTCGAAGGCCTTTTCTATTGGAAGATTTGGTGCGTAGCTGAGAAGGCGGTCATTTTCTACCACTATGGTTGTGTCTGCGTTCTTTCTAAGCTGCTCCAATGACCAGTCGGCTTTCTGCTTCCTGCTTCCTTCAAGGGAAAATGGGTAGGTTACGAACGCAACGACAAGCGAACCCTGCTCTTTGGCCATCCTGGCAACTACCGGTCCTGCACCGCCGCCGGTGCCGCCGCCCATACCTGCAGCAAGGAATATCATGTCGTAGCCGCGTATCGCGTCCATTATCATGTCCTTGCTTGTGTCCGCACATTTTGCCGCAAGCTCGGGGAATCCCCCGGCGCCCAGGCCGTGGGTTATCTCCTTCCCTATTAGCAGTTTCTTATCGGCGTTTATCATGTTGAGATGCTTTATGTCGGTGTTTATGGCAACAGTGGCAGCGCTTTTTATGCCGTAGTTGTAGAGCCTGTTGATCAGATTGCTGCCCTGGCCCCCTACACCTACTACAGCCATGCGCGGGGTGAACATGTCGTCTTCGTTTGTGTTGATTGTCATGTCATCACCGGCTAGCCTATCATCTCAATGTCTGAGTATGGCGTTTCCCTCTTTTTCTCAGCCAGGTGTCCCACTATGCTGGACCCCTTTACTCCAGTGACTATCGCCACTATCTCTATCTGATCTTCGTACCCGGGTATTAGCCTTGCACCCCATTTTATGTTGGCTTTCGGGTCCATGCGATCGGTTATTATCTCTCCTGCCTTTATGGCGTCGCCTATGGACAGAGATGCACCTCCTGATATGTGTATGAGTGCGCCCTTTGCACCTTCAAAGTCTACGTCAAGCAGTTTGTTCTTGAGCACTGATTCTGCGGCTATTCCGACCTTGTCAGTGCCCTTTCCGTTTCCGACCGCTATGAAGCCTACATCTCCTCCGCCCATTATCGCCCTCACGTCAGCGAAGTCTATGTTTATCAGGCTTGGCTGTGTTATGGTCCATACCAGGCCGCCGATTGCCTTTGCAAGGACTTCGTCTGCAAGTGCGAAGGCGTCGTTCATAGGCAGGTTTGGAACCAGCTTTACCAAGCGGTTGTTGTCTAGTATTATGACGCTGTCGCTGTATTTCCTAAGCTCCTGTATGCCCTCCTCGGCCTTTACCTTCCTTATCCTTTCCAGGTCGAATGGATAAGTAACCATCGACACTACGATGGCACCCTGCTCTTTGGCTACCTGGGCCGCTATCTTTATGGATCCCGTTCCTGTTCCGCCACCCATTCCTGCGCACAGGAATACCAGCTGCGATCCTTCGAACGCCTTTTCTATAAGCTGCCTGTCGACTTCTGCTGCTTTTGCGCCGACAATCGGGTCTCCTCCGGCACCCAGGCCTCTCGTCAGGCTCTTGCCTATAAGTATTTTGTTTATTCGGTCGTCTATTATCTTGAAGTGCTGGTAATCGGTGTTGAACGCAACAAACTCTGTGCCCTTCACGCCGGCCTTAACTAGCCTGTTTACTATGTTGTTTCCAGCGCCGCCGAAACCTGCCGTTATTATCTTTATCTGTGTAGATCCGAGATTCTCATCGCCCTGAGATTTTTCATTCGCACCGCTACTAAAAAGGTTGTTCATTAGGTCGCTCATACCATCGCCTTTGGTCAAGAAATTTTATCAAACAACCTTTAAAAACTTTACGTTTTAATTCGTGTTTATCGTAGTTCCGTTTTCTAGGCTCTGAGGAACTTTTACTGAAAGCAAATTATTTTACCGCAGTATATTTAAGTTTATTTAAATATAAGGAACGCTGGATTTTTGGCTTACGATTCGTTTGCGTAAACGGTTTTCGCTATTGTGCCGTTGTGGAATGAAACGACGTAGAGCCTGTCCTTGGTTATTGTAGAGCTGTAGTTTATAAGCCAGACATCGGACATGCTGGCAGTTGTGTTTAAAGTAGCATTTTGATACAAGGTGCCGAAGAAATATGCGTGTACAACCGTGTTGTTGAACCCGTTTCTCAGCACGTATGAATCTATCGTTGCATTGTTCTGATCGTATGACCTGACTATTGCGACATACGGTGAATTTATCGCGTATGCCGAGCTGTTTGCACTGCCGTATATCTTGCATCCCCTTGTATAATTGTTTTCTGATACATATCCGAGATTGAATTTTGGATAGTTGTAGCTCGCTATTGAAAGCGACGGGCACGGGCTTGTAGGATTGTAGACTATGCTCACGGTTATGTTCCAACTGTTGTTTGTTGTGGAAGATGGCGATACGTTTACTATGTTTATAACCGCGGTCGGGCTTATCGACTTAAGGTCCTTGACTACAACCGCTTCGGCATAGGCTTCGTTGACCTTCGGTGCCGAATAGTGCACAAAAATTAGGTACGCAACTACGAATATTATTATGATTATTAGGGTGGCAATTGCGATTTTTGATATGATCTGCATCGGTTAAACATCCGTATTCAAAGATTTATATCTATCTGCTATTTGCTTGCCGGCCCGTTTTGGTTATCTGCCAAGCAGATCGCTTTGGTCCGGATTCGCAGCCAGAATCTTTTTCTGAAGCTCCTTCAAGTCGTCTTCGTTGGCCCTTGGACCTAGTAGGGTGCATACGAAGCCCAGGTATTTTGGGAAGTAAACGAACTCCTCTGCGTAGATGTGCTCATTTTTATTCTTCATGCCTATGGCAGGATACAGCTTTGCGTGCAGATGATTTATTGCTGTTCCCTCTAGTACTAGGTGCACGCGGACGTTGTCCAAGGATCTTTCCAGTATTCTTGCTACCTTTTTTGTTACAATGGCGAACTTCTCCAGTTCCCTATCTTCCAAGTCGAAAACATAGCTTGAAACATGCTTGAACGGTATTACTAGGGCCTGACCGGTTATGTTAGGGTATATGTCAAGAATTGCAAAATAGTTTTCATCTTCGTAAATTTTATACGAAGGCAGCTCTCCCGATCCGAGCTTGCAGAATAGGCATTCGCTTTTCTGGCTTAGATTCTGATTTGACTCGGTCACTGACACACCATATTAGAATGCGAACCAGAATTTAAATATTTTGCTATGTGGATGGCGATGTGTTTGGCTTACAGCAAGCCGCACGGGCCGGGATCAGGTTAGTCCATCATGCGGGTCTTGAGTCAGTCGGAGGCTCTTTATAGAAATTTCCTCCGCCGATTTTGTCTTCCGTAGATTTGCTTTCGGACTTCCTTAATATGCGTTTGTACTTTTCCAAATCTGCAGGAAGACCGCGATTCTCTATTGGGGTATCCCATGAAAGCAGCAGTTCTTTGTAAGTTTGAGGATATGAAAAATATATCCCGAACTCGTCCTTTGCCAGTGCGATTTGGGTATCAAAATCTGTCTTGGCGTCTGGAAGCCATACATAGAAACTTTTCTTGTTTACAAGCTTATGCATTGTCCTCTTATCGACGATTTTTGCAAGCCTGGAAAAATCATTGCCAGTAATATGCTTGCATAGGTAGAATTCTTCGCCTTTGTAGGTTACCTTATGATATTCTTCAAGCGGCTTTTCCTTGTAGGCCATTAAATTACCAAGTATAGATTAGATTAACGGTATTTAACGGCTTTGGTGGGGTTTGACTATTAACTTTTCTGCCTTCGTGGCGTGCGGGAGCAAGAAAAAGGTAATTAGATTTTTCTTGACAATAAAGTCTTATGCGCGAAAATAAGCTGCGTCGCAGTAGCAATAGGCAGATACTTGCAACGCTTGAAGGCTACGGGCTTACGGAATTCCAGACTGCAGTTTTGAAGGCTACGCTGTCAATACCGAAGGGCGAGACCAGGACCTACAAGCAGATAGCGTCTCTGGTAGGAAGGCCCAGAGCATACAGAGCAGTAGGCACCGCACTAAAAAACAATCCGCTGCCAATTATTATACCTTGCCACAGGGTGATAAGAAGCGATGGCGAGACGGGCAACTACAATGGCACAGGCAGGTCTGGCAGGCTTAAAAAAATAAAGTTGCTGAAAATGGAGGGCGCGCTATAGCGATTATTCCGAGCTTTTTAAAGCAGATATAAAAATATTCGTATTCAAATCTTATTGTCAAAGAAAAGCGGCTAGTTGGAAAGAATTTGCGATTATTTTATTGGTGAAGAAAATGGTAGTTTCAGCTGTAAGTCCTTTATACGCGGTTGCCGCCTCTATAGCAATAGCAGGTGGGCTTATAGGCACGGGAATGGCTCAGCAGGGCATTGGCGCTGCCGGGATGGGAATAATAGCGGAGAAGCCGGAGAAGTTCGGCCAGGTGCTTTTCTTCTTCGTGATACCGGAAACCCTTTGGATAATAGGATTTGTCCTCGGATTGATACTGCTGTTGCAGATTCTTTAGGTCGGGAGGTTTTCTATGACTTTCGAAGATATCATAAAGGGCATCAAAAGCGGCGCGGAGCAGAAGGCGCAGGGCATCCTAGACAATGCAAATAGCGAGGCAGGCGCATTGCTGAAGGCTGCGAAAGACGATGCTGCAAGCTATGTTGCCGAAGCTGCCAGGCGCGGCGAGGAGGAATCCAAGCAGATTATGGCAATGGCACTCTCCAAGGCAGAGATAGAGGGCAGAAATCAGTACCAGTCTGCGATAAACGGCATGATTGAAAATGCAAAATCAGGCATCGTTTCAAGCATTGGCGATTTTGTCGCATCTGACACATACAAAAAATTGTTCTTGAAGCTGCTCGGCACTGCGCAGGAGCAGCTTGGAAAGGATGCAGTCTTTGAAGTGCAGAAGAGGGACCTGGCCATGGCCAAAAAGGCTAAGGTTGCTGCGATAGAAGCTAAAGGCAGCTTTAGCGGAGGATTCATAGCGCATTCCAAGGACGGAAGAATGGAGCTGCGGTATACGGTGGAGGACATACTGGCGCGGAGCGGCGGCAGGCTTGCCTTCAACATACTGAAAAGGATAAAGAGGTAAACCATATGGACGCTACATACGTTGGCAAATACGGCCAACTCAGAGCGCTCGGCGTCGAATTTATTGGCAATGCTATGATGGAGCAGCTCATGCAGAAGAATGCCAGCGAGTTTCTCGGAATGCTTTCGAAGACCTCATACAGAGCGGACATAGACCTTCTTTCGAACAGGTACAAGGTCCCGGACCTTGTTGAAGCGGTATTGAACTCGCATATGATGCGCTCGATAAGATACGCCTATTCGGCCATACCGCCGCTGGCAAAGGATGTAATAGACGCGTACATAAGCAAATGGGACGTGGAGAACATAAAGATAATATTATCCGCAAAAAAGCTTGGGTATGATGTTGACAGGACAGACGAGTTTCTTACAGTGCATGGCAATATACCGGTAGGCATATTCGGCGGTGCCATAAGCAGGGAGGACTACAAGAACATCATGGAGCAGAAAGACATGGAAAGCGTCATAAACAGCATAGTTAAATTTGGATATGGGGCGTCGCTGCTTAGATATGTCGACGAAGTGAAGAAAAGCGGGGATATATCAAGCATACTGCTCCAGCTTGACATACTTTATTACGAGAGAATCCTCAAGGCGTTCAGGTTCTACAACGGAGACGAGGGCTTAATGATAGAATACATACGCGACATGATAGACATCAGGAACGCCATGGTAGTCATAAAGTCCATAGCGTTCGGGATAAAGGCGGACAAGTCCGCATTTATAGCAGGTGGAAACCTTGCGGATTCGAAGCTTGCGGACATGGCATCGAAGGGCATAGACGATATCAGGCAGGACCTGCCGTTTAAGATAGACTGGGCGTTCGAGGCGTACAAGAAAGACCCTTTCGTGACGTATTTCGAAGTGGCAATGAAGAGGGAGCTTTACAGGAAGTACTTGAAGGCGTTCGAAGGAGCTGCGCTTTCGCTCGACTATATAGTGTACTTCATAATAAGGTGCGAACTGGAGCGCGACGAACTAAGGAATATATGGCTTAATAGATATTATAATATAGGAATTGAAAGGACCGAGAATATGATGGTGCTGAAGCACGTCACGTGATTTGCAATGGAATTCGAAAAGATAGCGGTCGTAGGCGAACCTGAACTTGTGCTTGGGTTCAAGCTTATAGGCATAGGCGATGTCTTTATGGAAAAGGACGACAGTGCTGTCGAGAGACTGTTCAGCCTCATAGAATCTAAGGGATACGGCCTCATAATGGCTTCGGAAAGCATAAGGCCGCACCTGCAACCTGCCAGCCTGAAACTGATAGACACAAGCCTAAAGCCGCTGGTTGTTTTTATACCGCTGCCGGGGGAGAACGAGGAGCAGGAATCTGTAGAAAAACTTGCAAAGAGGGTATTGGGAGTTGACATTCAAAAATTGAAATGATTGATATGGCTGGAATAATATACAGGATCTCTGGGCCGGTCGTCATCGCCCAGGGGCTTGACGATCCGAACATGTATGACGTAGTTAGAGTAGGCGAAACCAAGCTGGTAGGGGAAATAATAAAGCTTGATGGAGACAAGGCGATAATACAGGTTTACGAGGACACCAGCGGATTGAAGCCTGGCGAGCCGGTAGAGAACACCGGGACGCAGCTCTCTGTGGACCTTGGACCTGGACTACTTGGCTCCATATATGACGGCATACAGAGGCCTCTTGACAAGATAAAGGAGATGACCGGGGACTTTATAGCTAGAGGAATAAACGTGCCGCCGCTGGACCTTAAAAAGAAATGGCATTTCGTTCCGAAGCTGAAGGCCGGCGACGAAGCAAATGGGGGAACTGTAATTGGAGAGCTGGACGAAACCAGCCTTATAAGGCACAGGGTGATGGTGCCGCCGAAGCTCAGCGGGAAGATAAAGAGCATAAAGGAGGGCGATTACACCGTAGATGAGGCTGTAGCAGTGCTTTCCACCGAATCCGGCGACGTTGAAATAAAGCTGATGCAAAAATGGCCGGTCAGGATACCGAGGCCGGTAAAGGACAAACTGCCTCCGGAAATTCCGTTGATCACCGGTCAGAGGGTTATAGACTCCCTGTTTCCCGTAGCAAAGGGCGGCACTGCGGCAGTGCCTGGGCCTTTCGGGAGCGGCAAGACAGTCATACAGCACCAGCTCGCAAAATGGAGCGACAGCGAAATAGTGGTTTATGTCGGTTGCGGTGAGCGCGGCAACGAGATGACCGAAATACTTACAACGTTCCCAGAGCTTAAAGACCCTAAGAGCGGAAAACCGATAATGGACAGGACGATACTGATAGCAAACACCTCTAACATGCCGGTCGCAGCCAGGGAGGCGAGCATATACACCGGGATAACAATCGCAGAGTACTACAGGGATATGGGATACAGCGTTGCGCTTATGGCGGACAGCACATCGAGGTGGGCCGAGGCCCTCAGGGAGATTTCCGGAAGGCTGGAGGAGATGCCTGGAGAAGAAGGCTATCCTGCGTATCTTGGCAGGAAGATAGCAGAGTTCTATGAGAGGGCAGGCAGAGTTCACATATTGGCGGGGGGCGTAGGCTCTGTCACAGCCATAGGCGCGGTCTCGCCGCCGGGAGGGGACATATCAGAGCCGGTATCGCAGAACACGCTCAGGGTAACAAGAGTCTTTTGGGCTCTGGACGCCGCGCTGGCCAACAGCAAACACTTTCCCTCGATAAACTGGCTGAACAGCTATTCGCTGTACTTTGAGGACATGAAAAAGTGGTATGTGGAAAACGTCAGCAAGGACTGGCCCGAACTTTACTTGCGCGCCATGCAGACGCTGCAGAAGGAGGCCGAAATAAACGAAATCGTGCAGCTTGTCGGATACGACGCACTTCCGGAAGCAGACAAACTGACGCTAGACGTTGCCAAAAGCATAAGAGAAGACTACCTGCAGCAGAGCGCTTTCGACGATGTTGACACATACACATCAATGCACAAGCAATACCTGATGCTCAGCTCGATAATGGAGCTGGCTGCGGAGCAGGCCAAGAGCCTGGAAAGGGGCGTGACCTTAGAGCAGCTTTCCAAGCTTGACGTTAGGCAAAAAATCGCCCGCATGAAGTACGTCAAGGACGGCGATATAGACGCTTACTACAAGGACGTGATGGATTCCATAGCAAAGATAAAGGGCATGCAGCCCGCAGTAAAATAGGATGGTGAAACCATGAGCGACGTATATTATAAGACGATAAACAGGGTAACTAGCGTTTTGCTTTTCGTGGAGGGCATAAAGGATGCAGCCTACGGCGAGCTTGCAGAAATAAGGATGGAGGACGGCAGCAGCATAACCGGGCAGGTCCTTGACACCAGAAACGGCCTGTCGATAGTACAGTCCTTTGGAGAGACAAGAGGCATGAATCTTGAGAAGACGCGCGTCAGGTTCATGGGCAGGACTTCGCACCTCAGTGTAAGCACCGATATGCTTGGCCGCATATTTGACGGCATGGGAAGGCCCAGGGACAACGGGCCCCCGATATACAGCAACGAGGAGCTCGACATAAACGGAAGCCCTATAAACCCTTATTCAAGGGAGGAGCCGTCCGAATTCATAGAGACTGGAATATCGACCATCGACGGCATGAACACGCTCGTGAGAGGGCAGAAACTACCTATATTCTCGGCTTCGGGACTTCCGCACAACAGGCTAGCGGCGCAGATTGCCAGGCAGGCCAAGATACTCAGCAGCTCGGAAGGCTTCAGCATAGTGTTCGGCGGCATAGGAATAAACAGCGAGGAAGCGAACTTTTTCAAGAGGGAGTTCGAGGAAACTGGCGCACTTGAGAAGTCTGTCATGTTCCTAAACATATCTTCGGAGCCGTCCATGGAGAGAATAATACTGCCCAGGCTGGCGCTTACCACGGCAGAATACCTTGCCTATTCGCAGAACATGCACGTGCTGGTAATATTGACGGATATGACCAACTACTGCGAATCTTTGAGGGAAATCTCGGCCGCAAGGGAAGAAGTCCCGGGAAGGAGAGGATATCCCGGATACATGTATACCGACCTCTCGACGATATATGAAAGGGCTGGAAAGATAAACAACAGGAAGGGATCGATAACGCAGCTCCCCATACTTACAATGCCCGGAGATGACATAACGCACCCCATACCAGACCTTACCGGATACATAACAGAGGGGCAGATCGTGCTCAGCAGGGAGCTGAACAGGAAGGGAGTGTATCCGAACGTTGACGTGCTCCTTTCACTTTCCAGGCTCATGAACCAAGGCATAGGAAAATCGAGCACCAGGGAGGACCACAGGGGAGTTGCTGACCAGCTTTACGCAGCATATTCCAGAGGCAAGGACCTGAGGAACCTTACAGAGATAGTCGGAGAGGAGGCATTGAGTGCCAACGACAAGAAGTTCCTGAATTTCGCGGATATGTTCGAATCCAGATTTGTAAACCAGGGGTATTACGAGGACCGCGAGATCTCTAAGACGCTGGACCTTGGATGGGAGCTGTTTGGCGGACTTGACATTAACGAGATAAAAAGGGTAAAGCCGGAGTACATAAAGAAATATGGCAAGTGGGAAGGTTCAAATGCCAGCAAGTAATATAAAAACCACAAGGATAGAGCTTATAAGGACCAAGGCGCGCATAAAGGTTTCTGTGAAAGGGCTTAACCTGCTGAAGATGAAAAGGTCCAGCCTAGTGCTCGAGTTCTTCAAGCTGGCCAGGGAGATAGCGCTGCTCAGGGGCAACCTGCGCGGCATGGTTGGCAATGCCATGGAGAGCACGAAGATCGCTGAAATAGTGTCAGGGCGCATGGAGCTTGAGCGCATAGCTGCGGAGCAGGAGCAGGCTAGCGCAGGCGTTGAGGCCAAAAACGTAATGGGCGTAAGGATACCGAACATAGAGGTTATGGAAAGCGCAAGGAAATCAGTCGCATACGAGCTTATATCCGTGCCGACACCGGTGGAAGACGCCAAGAGGAACTACACAAGGCTTTTTGAGATGCTGATAGAGATAGCGGAAAAGGAGAACTCGCTCAGGAAGCTTCTTTACGAGATAGAGAAGCTGAACAGGAGGGCAAACGCGATAGAAAACGTTGTAATACCTAACCTCAGGAGCAAGGCAGCCTACATAAAGGACAGGCTTGATGACAGGGAGCGCGAGCAGACGGTATCTTTGAAGTTTATAAAGGGAAAGCTGAATGGATAGCAAATATTTGAAAACTTACTACATGATAAAAAGGCCTTGGACCATGAAGGTGGCGAAGGCCGGCGGAGACGGCATGAACGCGCAGGCCAGGAAATTCGCAAAGATAATGTCTATTACGATGGTGCTGAACCTCATGGCCGCACTCGCTTTCATTGCATTCATTTTTATCGAGGTCATAAAATGAGCGATATTGAAACGCTTGAAAAGATAAAGAAGGAGGAAGCCGATGCCGTCAAGCTTTCTGATGAAGCCAAAGAGAAGGCGGCTAAGATTATATCAGACGCGAAGGCCAAGGCAGATGCCATAAGAGGCGATGGAAGGAAACAGGCAGACAAAAGGTACGACGAAATTGTCGAGGCTGCAAGAAAGGAGGCCGAGGAGAAGGCGGCCAAGATAATCGAAGATTACAAGGCGAGAACCGCAAAGCTCAAGGGCCTTGGAAAGAAGGATGCTATGGATGCGCTTGAGGAAACCATAAAGGAGGTATTCGGTGTATAGATGCTAAAGCCGTCGAAGATGGAGCGTATAAGGCTCGTAGTTTCAAAGAGCTATTACGGAGAGGCTATGTCAGCCCTCCACGATCTCGGAGCTATGCAGATAGAGACAGTGCCAGAATACGCGCAGAAGTATCTTGACGGAGCCGTTGAGCAGAAGAGGCATAAGGAGATAAGCGACTACGCACAGAGGTTCAGGGCACTGGAGGCGCAGATGATACCAGAGCAGCGCGGCAAGAAGTACCTTTTCCGCAGCCTTGATGATCTTTTTGAGAAGGCAGATTCTGTAATGATATTCGAAAGGGTAAACCAGCTTTCAAAAGACATAGAGGACGCAAGGGCTGAGCTTAAGGAGCTTGAGTACAGGGCTGAAATCGCCAGCAGGCTGTCCGGTTTCGAAAAGGATCTGAGCATACTTAGCAGCGAATATGTGATATCGTTCATGGTAAGCGGCGGCAAAATTGGCGAATTTGCCGAGGGTCTGGCGAAGGCGATGCCTGACGCAATCTCTGCGCAGTACGGCAAGACAATGCTCGTAAGCATAGAAAGGCGGCACGAAGCTGACTTCGGCAAATTTGCAGAACAGTATCCAAAGATGCATATCGAAGTTGTGCCGAAGCTGGAGGGAAAGCCAGAAGGACTTAAAAAAAGTGCCGCAGAAGACATAGAGCTTGTAGGCAGCAGGCTGAAGGCGTTCGAGGTCGAACTGCGCACAATATCTGAAAAGCACTATGCAATGGTCAGCGCGATAAGGGAGCAGTTCGACATAGAGGTCGAAGAGCTGGACGCCGTAAGCAGGATAGGCGCTACCGAATCCGTTATCGCAATAGACGGATGGGTGCCAGAAGAGCAGGTGCCAAAGCTTAGGAAGGCCATGCATTCCGCAACCAAGGACCACTTCGTAATAGATACAGTTGCCACAAAGGAACTTCCGCCTACCCGGCTGGAAAACCCGGCTACGGCAAAGCTGTTCGAGTTTTTCATAAGGTTCTACTCGCTGCCGAAAAGCGACGAGATAGACCCAACGCTCATATTTGCAGTTGTGTTCCCGATATTCTTCGGCTTCATGGTCGGGGACGCAGGATACGGAGCAGTCATGCTTGCGCTAGCCTTAGGCATAATATACAGGACCAAGCACCCGGGGAAAAGGCGCCTGCTTCCGAAGAAGATAGGCTCTTTCGTGCACACAATAATAAGCGACAACGGGCTGAACGTCATAGCCAGAGCCATAATACCCGGATCCATTATAGCGATATTTCTTGGCATACTTTTCAACGAGTACTTCGGCTTTCAGCTTGGGTACAAGGCGCCTTTCAATGTCGTTACAGGACTGGCCAAGCTGCTCGTAATATCCGGATGGATAGGCGTTGCAATGGTCTCGTTCGGATTCCTTCTGGGCTTTGCAAACAAGTTTGCTGTGAACGAGAAGAAAGCAGCATACGGCAAGATTGGATGGCTGGCTGCGGCTTGGGGTTTCGTCATATTCGGGCTCGAGATACTGCACAAACAGCCTCTTGGGCTTTCCAATCCGGCAGCTCTGATATCATATGTGCTTCTTGTCGGAGGCATACTTACAATACTCAAAACTGACGGATTCGAAGCGCTCATGGAGCTGCCGTCACTGATAAGCCACATACTCTCCTATACTAGGCTTGTCGGCATACTCTTGGCTTCTGTCATATTGGCCGAGGTAATAGACCAAATATTCCTGAAAAGCATAACCGGATCGATAATAATAGCGATATTCGGCATAGTCATACTTGTCTTCGGGCAGGTGTTCAACATAGTTATAGCGATATTCGAATCAGGGATACAAGGCGCTAGGTTGATCTACGTTGAATTCTTTTCAAAGTTCTTCGCGGGCAACGGCAGGGAGTTCAGGCCCTTCGTCAGCAGGCGCAAGAGGACGCTGAGCAGGTTCGACATTGGCGAAGAGAAGCCAGGCCCGGCGAAATCATGAGACTTTTTCTATTAGGGTTGCGACCACAGTGTGGGGGAAGCCCGTTTGCACGTTGGTGTAGTTTATTATTAGGTATCCGTGGTAAAGCGTGTTTGGAAGCTGAGCGAACACAGTATTATTGTACCAGCATTTGAGGGGCTCTGATAGGTTTCCGGTTATATATACGGTTTGCCCTATGAGCACCTGGCTGAAGTTATCCGAGCTTGGCATATCCTTCGGAGTCACGTTGAGCATGTGGTTGAAAACAAGCTGGTTGTCGCAGCCTATGGCAGTAAGGTTTATGGTGCCCGAAGTCGACTGCTCAAGCTTTACGCTGAAGTTTCCATGCGTGTCCAGCTGCGTGAGCAGGCAGCTGAAATTCGACGGGGCTATGCACGAGCTGTTCACGTACGTGGACGGGCTAAATAGACCAAGAGCAGCGAGTGCGGCCACCGCTATGGCTATTATCAGTATGGCCCAACCGTAGGTTGTCAAGTATTCCAAGGCAGACTGTCCCCTGGCCCTTGGTCCGGACTTGATTGCCATAATGTCTATATCTGATATGCGCATTTTTACACCTATTCTACCTTTACCGAAGCAATTATCCCGTCTATTATGCCATTGACTCCTACTCCGCCAGTTGACCTGACCACTATCCTGTGGCTCAGCACAGGCCTTGCCAGGAACTTTATGTCGTCTATGGAGACTTCGCTGTTTCCGTTTATCAGTGCAAGCGCCTTTCCGGCGCGCATGAAGCTTATCTCAGCCCTCGGGCTGCCGCCCATCACTACATGCAGGTCCTTCCTTGTCGCATTCACTACCAGGGTTATGTATTTTATCACCTCTTCCGGAGTCTTTATGCCGTCGACCATTGCCTGCATGTCAAGTATGTCCTTTGTGCTAAGCACCTTTTTTATCTCAGTGCTTGATTCGCGCTCCTTTATGCGCAGCATCTCCTGCTCTTCCTCGATTGACGGATACTCTACAGCCACGCGCATCAAAAACCTGTCTGCGAGCACCTTTGGCAGCGGAGTGGTCCCCTCTATGTTGAGCGGGTTCTGGGTCGCCATGGCTATGAAAGGCTTTTCTAGCGGCAGGGATGAATCCCCCAGGGTTACCTGGCGCTCTTCAAGCGCCTCGAGCAGCGAAGTGGTGGTCCTTGGAGGGGCCCTGTTTAGCTCGTCTATGAGTAGTATGTTCGTGAATATGGGACCCTTTTTGAGCTGCAGGTTGTTCTTGTCGTCCATGTACATGTATCCGACTATGTCCTTGAATTCCAGGTCGGGCGTACCTTGTATCCTGCCGAAGCTTGCCTGTATTGCATCGGCTATGGCTTTCGTCATGGTGGTCTTTGCGACTCCAGGAACGCCCTCTAGTAGTATGTGACCGTTTGCCACCATAGCGGTAAAAAGGAGCTTTATCACATCCGACTTTCCGGATATCTTTTTCTTTACCTCTGCAAGCACGGCTTCATATGCAGTTTTAGGATCCATGGGCCCAACTTTACAAACATTTTTAGTTGTTTAATTTAAATATTAACATACAACTTTATATTTGTTTTTAGCAATAAATCAGTAACATAGGCAGTACTGCGCCATTGCGCTTGATTGGGGGTAGTCATGATAGGAAAGAAAGCAGAAAAAGAAAATTACGTTTCTACCGATGAGGTTTACAAGATACTTGAGGAAAGGAAGAAGGGCAAGCGCCCGCTAACCTACGAGCAGCAGCGCGCACTAGAGCACGCCGAAAAGTTCAAGGAGGGCAGCGCTGCCGCGCAGAAGCTGCGGAAGCGGCTTGATGAGGTAGGCATAAGCGAGCAGACAGTAGTCAACATAATCAACATAGCGCCCAAGAACAGCAAGCTTCTTGGCCACATAATAGAGTCTGAAAGCGCACAGATAAACGACGAGAAGCTTAAAATGATAAAGGAGATATTGGGCATAAAGGATTAGTGTTTTGATGCGGAAGACTGCACTTTGGTGTTTGGGATGGGAGAGAATAGGAGAGAAGACTACGGATTTGTACTCGATTTCATGGCTACTGGCAAGTCCTTCTCTTCGCAGCCCGAACCTATAGCGCAGATAATCGGAGAGGAACTTTTTACCCTTCTTGAAGCGACGATAAAGCCATCTGTGCAGCTCGCAATAGGAGAGCGCGTCTACATAGGCAAGGATGAGAGGGATAAGGTTTCCGTAATAAAGGGCAGGATATCGTACAACGACCTTACTGAGACCTCAAAAAGGAACCTCGAAAACATACTGCTCAACATAATAAAGGGCAATGAAAAGAGGTTTGTGGACGTGTTCAACAATGCCGGGCCGCTAAACATACGCGAACATTCGCTTGAGCTTCTTCCAGGGATAGGCAAGAAGCACATGCTTGCGATACTCAAGGCCAGGAGCGAAAAGCGTTTTGAAAGCTTCGATGACATAGTTGGCAGGGTGCAGCTGCTCCAGAATCCCGCAAAGATAATAGCTGACAGGATAATACAGGAGCTCAGGGGAGACGAAAGGTTCTATATGTTTACAAAACCCTATGTAAAAAGAGACTATTACTGAGCTTTTTCCAGGTGCACTGCAGGCACAACTAGCTTTCTTGTGGCGTTCATGACCTTTATTTGGACCACGTACGCCTTGCCTCTCCTCTCAACCACTTCGCCTATTTTGCCCTTGTAGCGCGGGTGTGGTATGTTGCCGAAGTTGCCCTTTGGGACTATGGCTACGCGTTCGCCTATCTGGAAGTCCTTTATGTAGTCCCTTATGCTTGTAGCCGAAGGCATGTGATGCCTGGCCAGGTTCCTGGTCCTACCGGAAAGCAGTCCGCTTGATTTCTTGGTCATGTCTAACACTCAGTTTTTATCAATAAAAGATGCCGGGCATTTTGAGCTTGACCCGATTCTTTTTATATTGCATGCACAATATATTTATGCTTTATCTAATATAAACATTTAGGTGTATCAATGGCTAAGAGCAATCAGCAGGCTTTAAAGGATGTCGTACTCAAGCCCACATACAGGGTAGAGAATATAGTGGCCAGTACGGATCTCAAGGTGGAACTTGACCTTTACGGTCTTGCGAAGCTTTCCTACGACATAGACTATGAGCCAGAGCAGTTTCCCGGAGCCATACTCAAAATACACGATCCGAAATCGGCGCTTCTGCTCTTCAAAAACGGCAAGATAATATGTACTGGCGCCAGGACGGAGACGGATGTAAAAAGGTCAATAGACCAGGCCGTGGAACTTATAAAGAAGTACAGAAAACAGGCAAAGTAGCCCTATTTCCTTAATGCGCCATTGCCGTGCGCGTGATCGGCTGGATCGGTGCGCGTTGCGAGTTCGCCGAGCTCGGCAACCCCTGCCATGAGTGCCTTTACCCTGATTCTAAGCTCCATGTCTCTCGTTATAGTAAGCCAAATCCCTATCACGTCAGATTCGAATTTGGAATTGACAAATGCGTTTATGGCGTCTACGGCCTTCTCATCAGTAAGTATGCGAAGCGTGCGCTTCCTTAGCTTCTTTGTTTCGTCGCTCTGCGCGCTGCCTCTTATCTTTGGTATATCCGTGGCTGGCTTTGGAGGTCGAAGCTCAAGCACGATTACATCCGGCTCCTCGGTATAAACCCCTATTTCAGGAGTGCTCCCCGCAACCTTGTCGTAATAATCCTGAACAGCCTTGATTACCTTGTCTTCTACGTCCAGTGTTATTTCCATCTCTTTTGCGGCCTTGGCCCGCTCTATGTTTTTCTGCTTCTTTTTTGCGTCGTACATCCAATACACCACTTTTGGCACGGCGGCAGTATACCGCAATGTCCAATATACCCAGGTAAAGATTTCAAAACGCAATGTATTTATATGTGATAGATAAATTACATAGCATTTCTTATAGCAATTTTTGCTTATTCTACAACAACCCTATTCTCATCCACCCGGGGCGTATGTTTTTACATACGCCTCATGTTTTATCCTTAGTCAGCGGTACATTTCATTGTCGTTTTCGTTTTTCTTTGCAAACGAGGTTTCCTGGCCCCTCAGTATTTTGACTGCGTCTGTTATGTTCTTGTATTCCTTAAGTATGCCGAACATTATCGGCGTTGCGATGGGCTCGAAATGCAGCATGTTTACAGACTCTAAATCGCCCATCAGTTTTGTACCAAGCATTACCATTATCTCTACGTCCGGATCAGGTTTTATACCGTTCTCAAGGTTGTAGATGAATTCGTTAAGTATGTCTACGCCGTAGGCCGACGCCTTTTCTATGTCCTCCACCTTCAGCTTTTTGCTTTCCACGTTTTTTACTACGACCGCAGCAACAGCGTCAGAAATGACTTTCGGGTCCTTGTCCACCTTGTTCGATGTTATTTCGCCGTATTTTATCAGAAATTCCTTGTATAGCAGGTACATTGAAATAAGAAATTTGGCATTGTTGCTGGTTCCTGCCAGTTTGGCCAGCTTTGAGTATATGGTCTTAATAGCCACGGTGCTGTAGGTCTCGCCGGCGAATCTTTCATCGCCGTCCTGCGCCTTCTTAACTTCCTTCTCCATCGGAAATAATTCGGCATGGCTTAATATATGCCTTTTGTGTGATTTGGCAATTGGCTAACTACTTCTGCGCAAAAGCCAGGTAGGCAGTATGCCAAACTCCTTTTGTGCTTGGCCTCATGCCGCTCTCCCTGACAAGCATGTCCCTCGCTATGACCTCTAGCACGTATGTGTTCCTGAAGCCCGTCTTCTCCAGCTTTGCCACGAATTTTTTAACCTGCTCCATGTGCGGCAGGTATCCTACGATGTAGCCGTCAGGCCTGAGAGCCTTGTATGCGTGGCGCACTGCCTTGTCCGAATTCGGCATGTCTAGAGTGACCAAGTCTACGTCCCTTTCAGATATGCCCTTGGTAATGTCCTTGTTCACTATGGTAAGGTTCTGCGCACCGGATATCTCCTTGTTTCTTTCGGCTATTTTTATGAAGTCCTCGCGCAGCTCGTAGCTTACGACTTCCTTGCAGAGCCTGGCAAGCGAGACGGCCAGCCATCCGCTTCCTGTCCCTGCGTCGACGCACCTGCTTTCCTTGCCTATTCCAGAGTAGGCTATTATTATGCCTATATCCTTAGGCAGTATTACCTGCGGGCCGCGCTTGAGCTTTCTGTATTGCATCGGGATGAACATCTTATGCCTCGCCTTTCGGCTGCGCTTCTGCGCGCTTTTTCTGCTTTTTTGCCTTTTTGGGCTTTGGCTTCTCCCTTTTCTTTGCTGCAGGCTTGGGCTTTGGCTTTGGCTTCTGGGGTTCGGAGGCTTTCTCCGCCTTGGCCTCGAGCTTCTTCTTGAAGGCGTCCTTTGTGACACAGTTCGGATCCAGGTCTATCTCGAACGGCGGCTTGCCGCGCCGTATGATCTTAACTATTGGAGTATGGCAGAATTCGCAGGCATTGCCGGTAGGCACGATCTTGGCGTTCTGCGGCAACGGATAGGTGTTGGTGCATTTTGGATAGTTGGAGCATGCTACGAACTGCTTGCCGCGGAACGACCTCTTTATCACAAGATCTCCGCCGTCTTTGGGGCATTTTCCCAGTACGTTGGCTGACTTGAAGCTTTCCTTCATCTCTTCAGATATCTTCTCCTTGTTGCTGTTGAATGTCTCTATGGCAGTCAGCAGCACCTCCTTGCCCTTCTTCAGCACCTCGCTTTCCGGCATCTTGCCCTTCGATATCAAGTCCATGTCCTTTTCTAGCGTTATGGTGGTGTCCTCGTCGACTATCATGCTGCAGTTCTTTTCAAGGGCATCGTATACGGTCATCCCGAATTCCGTAACTCGTATAGATGAGCCTTCTATGTAGTTCCTTTTGAATAGCGTGTCTATTATTGCGGCGCGCGTTGCCTTGGTGCCCAGGTTGTGCTTTTCCAGCTCTGATATAAGGCCCGCCTTTGTAAACCTTTTCGGCGGGGCGGTTTGCAACTCCGGCATCTTTATGTCGGTTATCTCAACGCGCTGGCCCTTTTCCAGGTTCGGCAGATCCCTCTCCTTTATCTTTGCGTACTTGTAATAATCCAGCCAGCCCGGATATGTGACTTTGGATCCCTTCCCCTCGAACGTTTCGCCGCCGATGCTTATCTCGAGCGAAAAATTGTTGACCTTTGCATACTCCCCGAAGCACGACAGGAACCTCCTGGCTATGAGATCGTATAGCTTTTCTTCTGATCCGGTTATGCCTTTGGGTGTCACTCCGGTCGGAAAGATTGCCGGATGCGCTTCGTCCTCCTTTGGCCCTTCCGCTGGAGTGAACCTTCCCTTTGAGGCTATTTCAGCCGCGATTGTTGAATAGGCAGGGTTTTTACCAAGATCTGCTATTATGCGCGGAAGGCCCAGTGTCCTTGGCAGTTTCTGTGATGATGTCCTCGGATATGATATGAACGAGCGTTCGTACAGAGACTGTGCCATGGCCAGCGTGGCCGACGGGTCGAACCCGAAGACCCTGCTGGCTTCCAGCTGCAGGGATGTCAGGTCGAACGGCGGATACGGGCGCCTTAGCTGCTCCGCAGACGTAGCTTCCGAAACAACTGCATTGTCCCTTCCAGAGTTTGCCGCTGAAAACGCAGATTCGGCCTCCTGCTTGGCAAATATGTTGCCGCGGGAATTTATGAACTCGAATTCGCCGGAGTACGCCAAAACGTTCCAGTAAGGCTCTGGCTTGAAAGATGCGATTTCCTTTTCCCTTTTTGCAAGCAGTCCGAGGGCCGGGCCTTGGACCCTGCCTATGCTCAGCTGCTTGTACTGGCCCGAGCTTGACAGCGCGGAAGTAAGCGCCCTGCTGAAGTTTATGCCCCAGAGCCAGTCCAGCATGTGCCTGGCTTCGCCTGCATAAAAGTTGTTTATGTCTGGCGGCAGGAGGCTGCCGAACGAATCTAGCAGGTCCTTGGGCGTTGTAGTTGAAAATTTCATGCGCTTGGACACGCTGCCTATGGCTTCTGCCTGCAAGCCGGAGAGCTCTTTTATTATGTTGGTACCGATAACCGTGCCCTCTATGTCGTAGTCGCACGCGTTTATAAACGTGCTGCACTCCTGGGCAAGCTTCTTGAGCGTAAAAAGATACTCTTTCGTATACTCTGAGCGCTTGTTTGTCAGATATGAAGGCGCCCATTCTATTTCTGTTATCGGATATGCCCTCTCCTTGCCCTTTTGCCTTATCGTGAAAAGGTGCCCTACCGCCGCTGCAACGTATATTTCTCCATCGCCGTGCGGCATCGTATAATAGGTTATCCTGCCGTTTCTTACGGACTTGTGCTGGCCGTTGCCCAAGGCTATTGCTATCCTGAGCGCGACGCTGGGCTTCTCCGCTATAATAAGTGTTTTCATTTAGTACTCCTCAGGCTTTTGAAGTCCTCCGATGCATTCCGGACTTTGACTTTGTGCCGACAGATGTCTTGCGCGCGGGTTTGCGCCTGGCATGCTTTGCCGATGCGATTCGCATTGGCTGCGGTGCAGGGGCCTTGACAGGCATCTCGGACTCCTCTCTTGATATCGACCACGCGTTGGCAAGGCCGAATATTATGGTAAGGACTGCAGCCGCATAGAATACTGCGCTGCCTCCATAAAATATATATACGGATATAGATAAAATAGCTAGTATTATAGTTGCCAGAGAAAGCAGTATGCTTGCCTTTATTGGTGCCATTCCAATACCCTAGTGAATTGATGTCTATATATATAATAATATTTTTAACACTTGTTGCTGCAGCAATAGTTTCAGTATCGCAGATAACGTTCAAAAAGGCCGTTGGAAAGAAGCCGCTCAGCATTGTTGGCGTGTTTGGGCTCGCGCTGAGGAGCAAAAAAATCTGGATTGGTGTGGCAGGGTACGTTCTGGGGCTGATAGTGTACCTTTATGTGCTTTCAGAAGCGCCGCTTTCGGTTGTCTATCCGCTGTTTGCCAGCAGTTTCATATTCGTGCTTGCGCTCTCAGGGTTTGTGCTGAAGGAGCATGTGTCTTCCAGGAGGCTGCTCGGGGTCATTGTAGTAGTATTCGGCATAGTCTTGATAGCGCTGTCCTATTAGGTGGTGTTTTGGAGGGCAATCTTAGGATTATAACTGTGCTCCTCATTTCTACGCTCCTCGGAGCCTTCGGGCAGCTGTTGCTCAAATATTCGCTTCTTAGCAGGCTGCCCTTATTTCTTGCTGCCGGGCTGGCGGCGTATTTCGTATCGACCGTGCTTTATTTCTACTTGCTTAGCAGAACAAATCTAAGCTGGATATATGGCATGGGAGGGCTGAGCTACATATTTGCAGTTGTGCTCGCTGCTACGGTCATAGGCGAACCGGTACCGATAATAAGGTGGATCGGGACAATAGCCATAACCCTGGGGGTTGTATTAGTAGGGCTCACATAAGGCGAAGCGAACCTGCTCGACAAGGCCTAGGATTTTATCTCTAGCTTGTTCACTTCGATTTTGTTTATAGGGGCTATGTGATTGAGCTTTGTTGCCAGCTCTGACTGCAGCCTGCCCTCTACTATCGCCATTATCGCGGCGTTGTGTTCGTTTTCCGAAAAATAAGACTTCAGATATCCTTCAAGCTCCTTTCTGAGGCCTATAAGCTTGGTGTGGGCAGTGCGGCCCCTTGTTATTATTATTACCTTGGCAACCATTTCCACGTCGTCCTTGGTCTTGACCGGCTGGACCGCCGAAGCCACACTCCTATACCTCCTTACCAGGGACCTTATATACGAATAGAGCTGCGCCATTTCGACTATCTTGGTGTGCGCAACGTTTCCATTTACGTCGGTAACCTTGAGTATCACGTTGGTGTATGAGTTTGACGGGTTGTTAGTCAGGTTCGACAAAGCCACCTTTATGTTCCTTCCCAAGGCAGACTTGTCGCTGTTTGCCGGCATTTCCCCTATTTCTATCTCGTTGAACATCTTGGGGGCGAGTATTGTGTACCACTTCTTGAATTTCCACTTGTCCGATTTTTGCACTGCCATTATTCACTACCTCCCTTTTATCAAAAGCTCTGCCTCCTTGTAGTTGTATCTCCAGTTGCTCGGGAGCACGCCCCTCCTTATGTAGTACTTTGTCAGCCTCCATATCTTGGATTCTATGTGCTTTAGCCTGATTGTATTGTGCACGTCCTTCTTGTTTTTTTCTATGTGCTTGTTCAGGTTGACTGCCTTTTTCATAAGGTCCATCATGTCGTAGGGTATCTGCCCGGAGAGCTTGTTCTCCACAAGCACTTCAGAAAGCTTCTTGCCAAGCTCCTGCCTTGGATATAACACTTTGTGCTCCTTTTTGAGCTTTTCCCCTATAAGCGCAGGTGAGTAGCCTTGCTTCGCGTAGTCCAAGATTATCTTTTCAATCTGCTCCTTTGACAATTCGAGATTTTCCTGGTGAGAGCCCTCTGTAAGCATCGGCTTTCTGGACTTTGATTTGCCGTGTTTTTTAGTATGCATTCGTGCCATTCAAAAACCTTACGTTAAGATTCGATAAATCCGCAATCTGAACAAACTTGCTACTCTGATATCGAGACGCTGTAATTTTCGCTCTGCTGCAGCGAAACCTTGTCCGCCTTGCATATCTCTTTGAGTTCGTTTTCCGCAAGAGAGACAACGCTATAATATTCTTTGGGAAGATTTATATTAATTATCTTTACCTTGTAGTTCAGAGCGAGCTTTGCTGCAGACTTGGCCTTCCTAACATCGGCTATTATATCGTTAAGCAGCTTTCCCGCATTTGAGTAGTCAAGCTCTATAGTTGAGCTCTTGAATATGAGCCCGTTTATCACGTATCCGGAAGGCTCCTGCATCTGCCCGGACTTCGGGAACTCGCTCAGGAAGATGCTGCTTCCGCTGAACATTGCGTTTATCTCTTCTGCGGCATGCGGCATTACTGGAGCCAGAACCCTGAGCATCACATTCATTACATGGTAAAGCGTGAATATTGCGGCTTCCTTGCTGCCCTCGATCTTTTTGTCTTCAGAGTATACCCTGTACTTCACGTTCTCGATGTAATAATCGCAGAACTCGTGCCAGTAAAAGGCTATAGCAGCGTTCATGGCCTGGTAGAGGTCGTATTCCGAATACGCCTTGTCCACCTGCGCTACCACATCGTTGAGCCTGTTCAGTATCCAAAGATCGAATACTCCGAAGTGGCCATGCGGTTCCTTTTCAGGAAGCTTGTTTTCCGCAAGTATTTTCTTTATGAAAAGCGAGGAGTTGTACAGCTTTATTATGAAGCTTTTCGCGAATTCTATGTCCTCATAGGAGAACCGCTTGTCCTTGCCTATGTTTCCGCTCAGCGCGGCCCACAGCCTTACCGAATCTATCGAATACTTGGCTATCAGGTCCTTTGGGTCTACGCCGTTTCCGAAGCTCTTGTGCATTTCCCTGCCGTCGGTGCCCTGTATCATGCCGCTTGTTATTATGGCTTCAAAAGGCTTGTCGCCGCCAAGTATTGACGTGCGGAATATGGTATAAAAAGCCCAGGTGCGTATTATGTCGGTGCCCTGTATCCTTATTGAAGCAGGGAATGCGCGGTTCATCAGGTCTTTGTTTTCAGGCCAGCCGGCTATTATGAGGGGTGTTATGGAAGAGTCTACCCACACGTCGCACGTTTTTTCCTCGCCCTGTATGTTGTTAGAGCCGCACGACGGGCATTTAGACTCCGGAGATGGCTGGACCTTTGGATCTATTGGAAGCGAGTCCCTGCTTGCTGGGATAATGTATCCGCAGTCTGAGCAGTACCAGAAGGGTATCGGGGTGCCGAAAACCCTGTTTCGTGATATGTTCCAGTCCCATTCTATGTAATCGCACCAGTCAAAGAGCCGCTGTATGGTGAAGTCTGGTATCCATTTTATCTCTTTTGCGGTTTCTTTTATTTTCACGGCAAATTCCTTCGTCTTTATGAACCATTGCATTGACGATATGAACTCTATCGGGGTGGCGCATTTGTCATGTATCTTTACCACGTTCTTTATGCTTTCTTTCTTTAGGAGGCTTCCGGTCTCTGCCAGATGGTCGAGTATCGCGGCCCTCGCCTCAGTTATCGTCATAGAATCGAACTTGCCGGCGTTCTTGAGCCTGCCAGACTCGTCTATCGAGTCTATGAACTCCAGTTTGTGCTTGTAGAACATGAGTACGTCGTTTTTGTCTCCGAAAGTGCATACCATCTCTGCTCCGGTCCCAAAATCCTTTTCTATGGATTCATCAGATATTATCGGTACTGCTCTTCCGAATATCGGCACCGCCGCAGTCTTGCCAACCAAGCCTGCGTATCTCTCGTCGGAGGGGTTTACCGCCACCGCTACGCACGCATGCAGCAGCTCTGGTCTCGTTGTGGCTATAACAATGCTTTTGCCCTCTTCCTTTCCGCGCAGCTCGAACCTTACGTGGTTAAGGTTGGTTGTATTCTCCTTTTCCTCGACCTCCTCCCTGGATATTGAACTCTTGCAGTGCGGGCACCATTCCACAGGATGGTTTGCGCGGTAAAGCATTTTCTTGTCGTGCATCAGCAGCAGCGAAAGCTGTATCTTTTTCCTGTATTCTGGAGACATGGTGATGTATTCGTATCTTTCGTCGAATGAGGCGCCGAGCTCTATCATCTGCGCCTTCATTTTCTGGATGTTTTTGTTTGCAAATTCGACGCATCTGTCATAAAAATCTTTCTGGTTTGTGATCTTTCCGTACTGCTTCTCCACCTGCAGCTCTACCGGGAATCCCTGGGTATCCCAGCCCTGCGGGTATAAAACGTTGAACCCCTTCATGCGCTTGTACCTGGCTATGGCGTCTATGTAGGATATCCAGAATGCCTGCCCCATGTGCAAATCTCCATTGGTATTAGGTGGTGGGGTGTCTATGACGTACAGGGGCTTTGACCTGTTCTCATCTTCGAATAGGAACATGTTGTGCTCCCTCCAGTAGCCGTTCCATTTCTGCTCTAGACTAGAATCGTACATATGACCACGAATATTTACGTATGGCAATAACGCACTCAATGAGCAATACGCCAAAAATTGCTGGCTTTTAGTATGCTTGAAGAGCGCCGGTTATACCGGTTCTCCCACAGCATATCTTGCCTTGACTTCAGTTATCTTAACCTTCAGCTTGTCACCCTGCTTGGCGCCCTTGATGAAGATTACAAAGCCGTTTACCTTTGCTATTCCATCGCCCTTAGAAGCCACAGCCTCTATGGTGACCTCGACTTCGTCGCCTACTTTTACTGGCTTTTCCAGGAAATACGACGGTTTTATGTGCATGCCGCCCCTTTCCCCGTGCACGTGACCTCCCTCATGCCTGTGCGAACCGAATCCCTCATTTTGTCCGCTGTCTTCTTCCCCTGCTTCTTCTTCAGACATCAAATCTCTCTCCATACGTAGAATTGACCTTTAATTACTCCGTACTGGTATTTATTGCAGTAGATTAATTTAAAAGTTTTTCTACTATAACCGACTTTTTGTCCGGATTGGTTAATTTTGGGCCATGCATCGCGTGCGCGTTTAGCGCACAAAGAGAAATTATTTATTAGTGCATTTGGATATTATATAGGTCTTTAGAATGAGGCAGGCGCTTGTTATCGCGGTGTTAGCCATAATGTTGGCAACATTCTTAGCGCAGACGTCAGACGCCTCATATACCGTTACATATCTGAATACTACAGTATACCTAAACGCCAATACAAGCGCCAGGGTTGTCGAAATATTAAACCTTAGCATCAGCAATTCGTCGATAAGCCAGTATAGGACTGATAGGCTGGCCCTGAACCTGACACTAAGCACGTGGCAGTCGCTTGTTGGGCCTGAGCTTGTAGAGCACATAATAAACCCTAAATCTGGAGTTTACAAGTTCGAGTTCCTTCCCGGGCCGTTGATGGTGGATTATAATGGGGCGCACACTTACCTTATGATGAATTATTATGTAAAAAATGTTACCAGCGTAACCGAAACCGGGCCACGGCTTTTCAAGTACACGTTCAATCCGGACGTATTCAATTTTGAGCACGCGGCCAGCGGACAGGTGCTTCCGCAGAATACGTCGTTTACAATCGTATTTCCGAACACCAGCACCATAAGCTCGGTATATCCCATACCAGACTATCCTGCAAAGGGGTTCACTTCCGGATACAGCAACGTGACAAAGATTTCCTGGAACAATGGCGAGCCGCTTTCGAAGTTTACACTAACATTCTACACGCACGAAAGCCTACAGGAGGAAGTAATAAACTTCTTCAAGGGCATCTATGGCGCCCTTGGAATGTTTACCTACGTAATAATAGCAGCCGTGATACTGGTCCTCATAATGTACACCTATTTAAAGGTGGCAGGATAGGTGTTTTGATTGCTGGAAATCGAAACCTCAATACTTGCCTATTTAAAGGCGAAGCACAGTTCTGATTCGGAGGAGATAGGCAAGGAGATTGGCGCGGAATCCAGCTCCGTATCTAGCACACTCGAATCGCTGGCCAATGAAGGATTTGTAAAAATCGAAAAGAAAGTCTTTCATGAAGTCAGCGTTACTGATGAAGGCAGGGAGTACCTTGAACAATTCCCTGAAGAGAAGCTTGTCAGCAACCTTGGCAGTGATGGAATAGAGGTAGGGAGTTCAACAGACAAAATAGCACTGATGTGGGCCAAAAAGAATGGATGGATAGACATAGCTGGAGGCAGGGCAAGGCTGACCGCGGGAGGGCGGAAATTCCTGTCCTCTGGTGGGGAGTATGCGCAGAGGTCTGTGCTTAAGCTGCTTTCAGAACGCAAAATTATAGACGATCAGGACTTTTTAAAGAACCAGGAGGCCATAGACGCGCTCCAGAAAAGGAAGCTCATAAGGCTCAGGGAATATTCCAAGATCAGCGCAAGCATAACAGGCAGCGGTATTGGGTATTACGATAGGGAAAGGGCGCCCAGCTGCGAAAAAGCGCAGCTTGATCAGTTGACTAGGCAGGCAATATCGAGTGGTGCATGGAGGAATTTTGCATTCAAGAAATATGATATGGGCGCGGAAACTCCGGAAGTTTATCCTGGCAGGCTGCACCCGGTGCATGAATTCATCAACGTGATAAGGAATATATGGATGCGGATGGGTTTCACAGAGGGCTCCGGACATATCATAGAACCGGCTTTCTGGAACTTTGACGCGCTGTTCTCCCCGCAGGACCATCCGACAAGGGACATGCAAGACACTTTCTTCCTTTCGAATCCTGAAAGGATAAACCTGCCTGAAAAGGAGCTTGTGGAAAAGGTAAAGGAAATGCACAAGAAGAACTGGGGCAGAAGATGGAGCGCTGAAACAGCAGCAGAAGCTGTGCTCAGGACCCACACCACCAGCATATCAGCGCATTACATAAAGGAATATGGAAATGGTTATGGAGCATACCCTGCAAAACTTTTTTATGTTGGCAAGGTATTCAGGAACGAAAGCATAGACTACAAGCACCTTGCCGAACTCTACCAGTATGACGGCATAATAATAGGCGATGACTTGGGGCTCTCTGAATTGATAGGCACGCTGAAGCTCTTTTACAGCCAGCTGGGGGGCTTCAAAATAAAGATAAAGCCTTCCTACTTTCCGTTCGTAGAGCCCGGGCTCGAAGTTGAATACTTCGACAGCGAGCACAACGACTGGATAGAGCTCTGCGGCGGAGGAGTGATAAGGAAGGAGATAACCGAAGCTCTCGGCACAGATAAGTCTGTGCTGGCCTGGGGAGGCGGACTGGACAGGCTCATGTTCAGCAGGCTCGGCATGGAGTCGCTTACAGACCTTTACAAGAATGACGTGGACTGGCTGCGGAAGAGGAAGATGATAGCCGATTTCAGGTTATAGTTATGGCTGGCATAGATTTCTACAAGAAGGACATTGCAAAACATTTCGGCGCAGGCGAGTTTGGGGAATTGGTAGAGAGAATCGGTATGGAAGTCAAGGGCAGCGACAGCGACATTGTAAGCCTGGACATCACCCCAAACAGGCCCGATCTCCTGTACTTTTACAATTTCATGGAAACGCTCAGGTTATTCGCCAACCGGGGCGCAAAGTCAAAAAGCTACGCAGTAGAAAGCAGAATCAGGACCAGCATAAGGGTAACGAAAAATGTCTCCAGTATAAGGCCCAACATGGCTGCGCTGGTAGCGGAGGGCCTGGACATGTCCGGAAACGCGCTCAAGTACCTTGTCGACTTTACCGAAAAGCTTGGATCAACATATGGCAGGAGGAGGAAGAAGATTGCGATAGGCCTTCATGATTATGACAAGATAGATGGCGGGCTAGTCTATGACGCATCGCATTCGGGCAAGATAGTGCCTTTGGGCGAGAGCTCCGAGCGCACGTTCGAGGAAGTCATCAGGAAAAACAGGAAGGGAATGGATTACGCATATACCATAACCGGGCCCTCAAACGGCAAGACCGCTTATCCGTTCCTGCGCGATTCGGAAAAGACCCTGTCACTTATACCGATAATCAACTCTAATATCAGCAGCATATCGCACAAGACCAAGCGCATGCTCATCGACATAACAGGAATTGATGAAAGCGTCGACGCTGTGGCAGACATGCTGGCGTGCTCCCTTATCAACATGGGGGCCAAAGTAGGGCTTGCGGAAGTTTCCCATGGATCGGCCACCAAGACCTTTCCCATGATGCGCAGGAAAAGCATTGAGGTCGGATATAAGGCAATAAGTTCTGTGCTTGGCCGCAGTATTGCGCATTCGGAGCTGCCTGGCCTGCTTGAAAGTATGGGCTACTCGGTTGCGAAGCTAGAAAAGGAGAGCCTAATGGCAGAGGTGCAGCCCTACAGACTCGATTGCTTCAGCAGCCAGGATGTTATTGAAGACATTGCGATAGCCTACGGGTACGACAGCATAGGAACGCACAGCGTAGAAAACGCAGGGCACGGCAGCCCTGATCTTCTGGAGGAGTTCAAAAACGCTTTGGGAACCCTGCTTTCTGGCTTTGGATTCCTGGAAGCGTACAATTATTACCTTACTAATGAAAAGACATGCTTCGAAATGATGGGCAAAGATTTTGACAGCAGGCGCGTTGTTAAGCTAAAGAATTCCAAAACAGAGGCTTTCAGCATACTCCGTGATTCGCTGCTGCCCGGGCTTTTGCATGACATAAGCACTACAGGACATGAAAGGATGCCGCAGCGGCTTTTTGAAATAGGGCATGTGTTTTCCCTTGAACAGGGAAAACCTTTGGAGGCTACAAGGCTGGGGCTCATAATAGAGCACTCTAAGGCCAACGCGTCGGAATGCATTTCGATTGCAAAGTCTGTGCTTGGATACCTTGGCATAGGCTATTCGCTTGCAGGGAAAGATATGCCTTCATTCATACCTGGCAGGTGCGCAAGCGTGGTCTGCGGCGGCGAAGAGATTGGTGTGCTCGGAGAGATTCACCCTTCTGTTCTTAACAACTTCAGAATAGAGGAGCCGGTCGTAGCACTGGAGATGGACCTGGATTACATCATGAGGAGTATTAGGAACACGAAAACGAAAATGAAGAATTAGCAATTTTCAGGCTCCGTGGAACCAGAATCCCTTTTCCCCAGACTTGCCCTTCTTCTTCCTGAAGCCGAACGGCGATTTTTGTGTTTCTGGCTTCTTGATCTCTATGCCAAGCTCGGCCGCAAGCTCGGGATGGTCCGCCAGATAGTTCTGCTGCCACTGCTCGAACTTTTCCCTGCTTTTCTGCCTTCCTTCGGCAAGCCTGGCCTCCCAAGAGGGCTTCATCTTACGCCATTCGTCCAATGAGTACCCGTATGGGGCATGCTCTCGTATCTGCTTTGGCTTGAATGCATATGAATAGAAATCCTTGTAGTAGTCGAAGTCCTCATCTGTTGCCTTTTCCTTCTGCACGTTCACGCCTTCCCCTGCAAGGAATTCAATTATCTCTTCGAGGCTTATCTTCTCCTTGAGGTTGTCTGCCGATTTTGGGTTGTATATTATTATTATGCGCCCTTTTGAAAACTGGACTATTGCCTTGAGTATCGCATCGTTGAGCATTAGCCTGTACTGCAGCCTTGCGGCGTGTGGTATGTCCTTTAGCTCTTTCCTGCTTACGTCTGTGAAGATTACCTTCTTGACAATCCGGTAGGGCACCCTGTACAGGTTTCCGTCCTCTTCTATGTACTGCTTGCGGATCTTCTCGTCGTCTATATTGGCATTGTTTATGAGGTCCTGCTGGTACTCGTTCATCTGCGGCTGCTTTGAAGACTTGTCCATTTTGTCACCGTCGCTGCAATCAGCTGAATTTTTCGTTGGCGAAGTTGGCGACCGGCTTGCCGCCGTTTACAGGCAGCGCGAAGTAGTCGATCATTTTGCCGTATGTCTTCCTGTATTCCTCGCTGGCTTCAAGCTCCTTTATGTTCCTGGTGTATTTGTCCTTCGCATATGTCCATTCGTTGTGCGTCTGCTGCCATTCCCTGGAGGGTATGCTGTACTGCTTCTGCACCTTATCGCGGTAAACCTCCGGGAATACGTTGAATGTGCAGAACGGCAGGACTTCTCCGTCCGGCATTGCGTAGTGTATGTCGCACTTTTCTACCCTGTGTATGTCGTAGGTGTATTCGTCCTGGAAATGCATCATTCCTATGAATACAGATTTCATCTGGAATTTGCCCATGGTTGCGAAATCGTGCTTGGTAAACAGGGACAGTAGCAGCTTCGAGAAGTTTATCGACTTGGGCTGCTTTGACTTGTCTATGAATTTCCTGAAACCTACCAGGGTCTTTACTGCTATGGCCTTCCTTTCTAGCCTTCCCTTGCCTTCCATTTCGTCGACTGCGCGCTGCAGGTATTCCACCATGCCTGCCGCATCTACGAACCTGGTAATTGGGATTATCTTGTTGTCGCTGTCCAGGAATATGTATGTTCCGGCGCCGCATGCAAAGTGTATGGACATGTCGTACTTGTACTCTCCTGTCAGGGCTTCGAGGAACTTGTTTATCCCGCCTATGTACGGCACTGAAAACCAGTCGGATTTTGATATTACGCCGTTGGTCTGCTCCTCTATTAGCTTTATGGCTCCAGGTATTGATATGCGCTGCTTTTCCCTGAGCCTGGATGGCATCCTCCCTACCAGCGACACTGGCTGGAAGTTGACTGCCCTTACTATGTCGGAATTATTCAGCGCGAAGTTTATCATTGCGCCGAGCTCGTGGTCGTTTACCGTCCTTATCACGGTTGGCACCAGCACTATGCCTATGTTTGCCTTTCTGGCCACTTCTAGGGTCTTTGGAACTTCCCAGTGGTTTTTGGGGTTCGCCCTCTTGGACACTCCGTCGTAGCTCATGTAAAGGGTGCTTACTCCGGCATGCCTGAGCTTCATTGCCAGGCTAGGATTAAGCGCAAGGTTTATCCCTGTTGTGTTGAGCTGTATCTGGTCGAAGCCCGCCTTTTTGGCATGCTCTATTATTTCAACTATCTTGGGATGCATTGTTGGCTCCCCTCCGGTTATCTGCAGGGCATTTGCCGGTATCGGCTTCTGGTTCCTTAGGTTGTAGAATATCTTGTCAAGCTCTGCTATGCTGGGCTCGTATATTGCCTCGCCCTCCTTCGCATAGAAGAAGCAGTACCAGCAACTCAGGTGGCAACGGTTTGTTACCACGACGTTTGCGAGTCCTGTGTGGGATTTGTGCCTCTCGCACATTCCGCAGTCGAACGGGCAGTTTGCACCCTTGTTCTCGTTTATATAGTTAGGGTTGTCGAAGCCCCTTCCATAGTAATTGTACCTGCGCATCTTCATGTACATGTCATAGTCTTCCCAGTATTTCTCTATGGTCCAGCCGTGCTCGGGGCAGTGCTTCCTTATCATTACATTGTCGCCGTCGCGGTATATTGTACCGTCTACGATCAGCTTGCATTCGGGACATACGGTCTTTGTCTGCTCTATGGTTGGCATTTTCTCTATTTCTTCTATGCTGCGGTGATACGGAGCCAGAAGTGGATCATAAGTTTCAGATTCCCCATAGCTGGTCTCAGGCCTAACGTTGTTTATGTTTACTATAAGATTTTGGTCTGCTTCCTCGCTGACTTCCATGCCTTTCTCTATTTCTATCTGGACCTCATTCTGCATTGAAGCTGCGTTCATCAATTTTATATCGTCCATAAGTGCACCCTTATATCTTTAAACATTTTAGAAAGCTTTTAAAGCTTAGCTATGCAAAAGTGTAGTCAAGTTCAAAAAATGCTCATTGCTGCGGTGCATTCCCATGACTGCCGAGTTTTAGGTCTTTTTCGGCCTCCTCAAGGTCCTTTATGCTGTCTATTGATGTCCAGTACTTGCCGGTAAATGTGCTGCAGCCCAGCAACCCTTTTGAAGCAAGCATCGGAAACACGTCCTTGCTTAGGTCGCCTTTGTCTGGAAGCATGGCAAGGACTTCCCTGGACATCAGGTATATGCCGGCATTCAGCCAATACCCTTCAAGGACCGGCTTTTCCCTGAAGCCAGTAACTTCGCCATCTCTTATGGCAACCACCCCGTATGTGCTTCTCAGTGGCACCAATGCCATTGATGCTATGTGCCTGTTGCCAAGGGATAGGTCATTCGGACTTATTTCTGATAAGACGTCGCCATTTACAACAAAGAAGCGTTCCTCTTTATTTATTAGCTTTGAGGTGAATTTTAGTGCGCCTGCAGTTCCAAGAGGTTCCGGTTCTGCAATTACGGTCGCGTTATCCATGCTCTTTAGATGGTTTTCAAACTTTTCGTAGAGATATCCTGCAGAAACAACGAAGTTTGAGACTCCGCAGCCTGACAGCCACTCAATCTGCCGATCTAGTATACTTTTACCGTCTATTTTCAGTAGGGCCTTAGGAGTGCTTGAGGTAAAAGGCATAAGCCTTTTTCCAAACCCGCCTGCAAGTATGACAGCCAACATAGAACCACAATTTATTGCAGGGTGTGCCTGCGGTTATGAATTTCCCTTACTATAAAGGAAATTTGACAAATAATTATTTAGTTATGATTAATATAATTGTGTTACGACTTGCAACCGGTGTTTCTATGGATGAAGTTTATATACCTGCCGAAAGAGCAGCTTTGCTTAAGGCGGATAAAAAGGGCATAAGGAAACTGGAGAAATTGTGCAGCTGTAAACTTAAGTTTAGGGGCGCAAACGAGATCATAATAGAAGGGGATGGGGCATTTGAGGAGTATACTGCCAAGAACGTAATCTACGCTTTCGGCAGAGGGTTCGGCATTGATGTTGCTGCCAAGCTTACACATCCTGACTATTACTTCTCATCTATAGACATAAGCGAGTTCACAAGGAACAAGAACAGGATAAGGGAGATAAGGGCCAGGTTGATAGGCACAAACGGGCGCACTAAGAGGTACATAGAGGTTGTTAGCTCAGCAAAGGTAAGCATATTTGGAGATACAATAAGTTTTATAGGAAAGAGCGATTGCATCGAAGAGGCTGAAACTGCGGCCAATGCCATAATAGACGGAAGATCCCACAGGCTGGCATATAATAAGATGGAGGCTGCGCACAGGAAGAATAGGGAAAGGCGCAGGGAAGGGGTTGAGGAGGCATGACAGAAACCAATTCAGCAAGTGTGATATTCAAGGAATTCAAGGAGCATTCGATAGCTGAGTTTTTCAAGAAGAACAAGCAGATGCTGGGCTATTCTGGTCTTGTACATTCGCTTGTCACGGTCGTGCACGAGTACGTGACAAACTCTCTGGACGCCTGTGAGGAAGCCGGCATACTGCCAGATATAAGCGTGGAGGTCAGGCCTGTTGAGGAGGACAGGTACTTAGTAAGGGTGCGGGACAATGGCCCTGGCATCCCAAAGAAATTTGTTGGAAAGGCCCTGGCTACTATACTGGCCGGCACAAAGTTCCACAGATACATGCAGCAGCGCGGCCAGCAGGGCATAGGCGCGGCGGGATGCACGATGTTTTCACAGATAACCACGGGCAAGCCTGTAATCGTGAGGTCCTCTACCGGGGACGACGACGGGTATTCGTGCAAGGTTTACATCGACACTATGACAAACAAGCCGGTTGTTACAGAGGTAGCAAATGCCGAGGTCCCACGGGGGCTTGAAGTGCAGGGAGAATTCGGGTCCGTGAAGTACGAAAACAGCGATCACGGTGTTTATGAGTACTTGAAAAGGACCGCGCTCGCCAATCCGCATGCGCAGATAGAATTTATAGACCCGAACGGAAAGACAAATTTGTTAATGAGGGCAACCGACATCATACCGAAAAGGCCCGTGCCGGTAAAGCCGCATCCTCTGGGCGTGTCTGTGAACGACATCCTGGAGCTGGCGCAGATAAGCGAATCCAGAAAGGTTTCCGCGTTTTTGATGGAAAGCCTTTCCCGCGTATCGCAGGGTAAGATAGACGAAATAAGAAAAATCGTAGGGGCTGAGGCTTTGGAAATGGCGCCAAGGCTGCTGAAGTGGGATGACGCGAAGGCTCTTGTCAAGGCTTTCAAGGCGATCAAGTGGATTGCGCCGGACTCCTCTTCGATAAGCGCAATAGGCGAGCAGCAGGTAAAGACCGCCCTTAAGAATATACTTAACCCGGAATACATGTATGTTGTAGAGAGGAAGCCTGGAATATTTGCTGGAGGTGTGCCTTTCGTTGTTGAGGCGGCACTGGCCTACGGAGGGAACTCCGGGAAAAAGGTTGCGGAAGACGCATACGAGGGCAATATACTCAGGTTCGCCAACAGGGTGCCGCTGCTTTTCGACAGCGGCGGATGCGCCATAACCGTGGCGGCCAGAAGCATACAGTGGAAGAGGTATGGCATCGACCTTGATACCCAGCCCGTCAGCGTATTCGTAAACGTTTCTTCAGTTCACATACCGTATTCTGGCGTAGGCAAGGAATCAATAGCCCAGGAGGACGAGATAATAGAGGAGATAAAGCTTGCACTTATGGACGCTGGCAGGGGCATACAGAGATATATCAGGGGCAAGGAGAGGATAGGGACAGAGGCCGGCAAGTACAAGACGATAATGAGGTACACAAAGCAGCTTTCAAAAGACGTGAGCGCATTGACAGGCGAGGACCAGGGCAAGATCGAGTCTGAGCTTGCTGCGCTGGTGTCCTCCCATTACAAGGATATACTCAATGACAAAGGCAGTGAAACTCCAGAGGAAGGAGAAGCTGCGGGCGCGCAGGATGATTCAGGCGAGGGACAATAGCCTAGGAAAGTATCTCGTCCGGATTGTTGGCGTCGACTAGCTTTATCATGCCTGAAGCCAGATAGAGCTTGAACTGCTCGTTTCCGGGAGAAGGCGTGCTGTATAGCCTGTCCCTGAATTCGCCGAGCCTGTCCGCGTTTATGAAAGCTACGTATGTCTTCGAATTGGCGTAGACCGGCACGTTCTTGAACTTGCTGGTCTGCGAGTATATGACTATGTAGCGCTTCTCTCCCTGCAGGGCCACGACCATATCTGCTACCGGGCTGGAATCCAAGTCGGTAAACACAAACGCGTGCGATATCATGAAAAGCCTGAGCAGCTTAAACACAGTGAGGTATTCTATGTCATGGCCGCTCTGTGTTATCCAGTATTTCGGGGCGTAGAACTCGTTCATCTCTACTATGTCGCCGTGGGATACCAATTCATCAAGTATTACCTCGACATTGCTGAGCGTCAGGTTTACCGGCATGCTGTTTACGCGTATGTTGCTGGATATTGCAAGCTTGACTTCGTTCTTGGACAGCGGCATGTATCTCCAGTGGTAGTATGAGTTGAGCTTGTCGAATGCCAGCAGGACCTCGTTCTCCTTTATCTTTATCGGGGTGGAAGGATGCTTAGGCAGGTTTGGCACGTCTATGTAGAACTCGTCCCTGTTTGGCGCGCGCACCAGCGTTACAAGAAGCAGCACGATTATTGCAACTACTGCTATTTCAACGTATTCAGACGGTATTGATATGGTGGGTGAAGGATGCACTGCAGTGTATGTGAAATTGGTCGAGAGCATTGCGATCCTGAAATTCAGATTGCCGTAGAACTGCTGTGTGCCGCGCGGAAGTGAGTATGATATTGTGCCGTTCTGTATTGTGCCGTTCTCCGGGTATATTCCGTTCAGGTATATGGTATATGGTATGCCGGAGAGAGGTGCGCCTTGGCTGGTCAGGCTGAATAGGTAATTGTTGTTTGTGAAGTTTGAGTGCGTAAGAGCTATGTTTATTGGCGGGACAGAAAACAGTGCTGACGAATAAGGTGTGCCTGAGAAGCTTTGCACCTCCGCTATATAGTCTCCCGGCCCTATGTCTGGCCTCAGGAACTGCAGAAACGAAAAGTTTCCGGCTACGTTTGCATATTTGAGCTCTATCGTGCTTACTGCAGAGTGCGTCGTAGTGTTATATATTGTTATATGCGGCTGCACGCCTATTGGCACAGCCGAGTGCGTAAATATAACTATTGCGGCTTCGAACGAGCTTCCGGGCGATATGCTCGTAGGTATCGACAGCGTGCCGTTTATTGCATAGTCTGGCGTATATGTAAGGTAGAGGTACCTGCTGTTGTTTGATACGGAATAATTTTTGCTGTTGTACACTACGATCCTTAGCGCACCGCTGTTTAGCTTGTTGATGTTTGCCTGACTGAAAGTTACTGTCGAGCTGTTGAATATGAGGCCGGCCCTCCCGGAAGTGCTGGTGTAGGGATTTGCAGCAGTGCTATATGAGGCGCTGAGGTACTTTGGAAGCCAGAAGCCTTCTGCCACCGCCCTAGCTACGTCGTATGCGGCGTCTGACTCGGATGGCCATGTATTAAGGTAGTTGGAAAACGCGACTACAGAGCCGTTGTATTCGTTCTCGTAGGATATTGATCCGTATCTGCTGCCTGCATCGAATGCGAAGGTCTGGTTGGTAAAGTGGAATCCCGCGGAGTTGTTGCTCGGCGAAGCCGAGCTTGTGATCAGGAACGGAGGTATGTTGGAATTTGGTATCACTATCCCGTTCGGCAGCAGCAGGCTTGAGAATGATTGGCCTATGTATATTATGCTCACGCCTTTGTTAAGAAGGGCCTGCACATAGGTTGCGTTTGTGCCGTTTACATTGCCGAGCATGAATGCGGGCATGATGCCTGTTGGTATGATAAGTATTGAATTGTTCTTTATGCTTAGAAGTCCCCGCTGCGATACGAGAGATATGTTGTTGTAGCCGCTTATGTTGTACTTCTCAAGGTAGCCTCCGAGGTCGCCTTCGAACGCAGCCAGATTGCCGCAGTCATAGCAGCTTGAATAGTTCAGCATGTAGATTCCTGACGGTGGAGGCACTGAGAGCAAGCTGGCATTGAAGTATACTTCCGGGGAATTCGACGAAAGGAACGACATAAGTGCGTACGGCACGATGTACTGGCCGTTGCTGTAGAATAGAAGCTGCTGCGAGACCAGGCCGGAATACAGCGATGTTGGCGGAGCTTTTACGCCAGTTGGCGTTGGAATGGAGCTGTAGGCGCTTTTCAGGTATTCTCCGATAAGCGCAAATATGACTACAAGAACCACGACCGCTATCACTGCGATTATCGCCAGTTTTTTTGCTTTAGCCACTCCGCATTACCGTTTTAATACCTATGATTCCTCATTGTCGCCCTTCTTTCCGCCGAACACCTTCATGAATATCTTTGTTAAGGGATTTTGCCTGTTGCTTACCTTCTTTACAATGTTGTATACGCGTATGTACCTGAGACGCTTGTTTATCCTCATCACGTAGCGTGTCTGCTGCATCTCTATCCCTTAAGCTCCACATAGCCCAGCGTAACCATCTTGTTGAGCAGCTGCTCTATCCTCGGTATGGTAAGCTTGTAGGTCCGTGCGAATTCAGATATGTCTATAGTGTTGCTGTGCGCCTCGAGCCAGTCCTCCACCATCACCATGAGCGCTTCGTCAGAATACTTTTCCAGCGCGTCCAGCCTAGCCTTCAGCTCGTTGTTCTCGCTTGCGAGCTGCGTGGCCTGCGCGGTAAGGCTTTTGTTCGAGTTCGACAATTCTATGTTGAGCCTCTTGAGCTCCCTGTATTCGTTGAATAGGGAATCGTAGCTGTTGAAAAGAGAGCTGTAGCTCTGCGAAAGGGAATTGAGCACGTCATCTATTATCGAATCGGTAAGCTGGTAAAGAGCAGACTGGTCCGGCTGGTACAGATCCGCTATCAGGGAAAGGACGCTCAGCAGGTTCTTTATTATGTAGAGCTTGCGCATTTTCTCGCTCGAATCTAGGGGTATTGTGTACCTTACCTCTATCTCGTCCGCCTTGAATGTGAATATGAAGAATAGGAAGGGATTCTTCTGCATGTCCCTGCTCTCCACAGTAAGCATTACAACGCTGTCCGGGTTTACCTTTATTGAGAACATCTGCAGCGTGGAAAGCCTGCTTGCTATTGCGGAGAAACTGCCCGCGAGCCTGCCCTTGATTATAAATCCTGCGGCCTTTGGTTCTACTATGCCGGTATCTTCAGCCATTGCACCACTTGACATGTATATTATTACTACGAATCAATTAAAATCATTCTGTTGTATGGATTTGGCACATTAGCGCCTGGACCCGCCTTTGCGGTGCCGAGTGCGCTTTTTGACATTTTCGGTTGCGGCAACATGTGCACTCTCAGGTATTGAAACCGATGGCATGTAGCTGAGCAGCGAGAGCAGGTACATGAAAGCTACTATGGCTATGCCTGACAGCGCGGCAAGGAATTTATCCTGCGAAAGCACTATCAGCAGCGCCATGAATATTATGCCGATTGCCACGTATGCGACCTGCTTTCGCCTGTACGAAGCCAGAGCCTTCTTATATTTCGGATAACATTCCCTGCACACCACAAGCGAATAACCCTTCTCGTTGTGCGCCACGTTCCTCTTGAACCACCGTATGGAGCCTATGACAAAGTCCTCCCTTACTGCCAGGCCGGGTTTTGCGGCGCCGCACAGTATGCACCTATCTTCTTTCTGCATTTTACCAACTTTTACTGGCCGAAGTCGACTGACGCGGAATAAAGCCTTCCGGACTCCGCCATCACCCTCTGCTCGTCGACCATTTCGAATGCGTTCTTTATGGCCACGTCGTCCATCCCGAACCTGCGCATTATGTGGCTTATCGCCGACCTGCCCAGGTTCGTCTTTTCCAGCATGCCTATGAATGACACTATGTTTATGTGCCTGTGCGCTTTCTCCATCTCGGCAAAAAGCTTTTCTATGTTCTTTTCGTCTACGTTGTAGGCTATGAGGAGCCTCCTTAGCTCAGGTCTAGTCAGTGTAAAGGTCTCGGTGTTAGCCATTCATACCGCCCGTAGACTGCATGATCCTGGATATCAGCATGTCCTCTATGCTGAGGCTCTTCATGAACGAGACTATGTCCTGCGCAGATACGCCGTTTGACCTGAGCAGGGAAACAAAGTCGAGCATCTTGGAGCTCCTGGCCTTTGAATCCAAGTCCGCAAACACAGCATTTATCACGTCGCTGTTTATGTTGTACTCTATGAACTTGTTCTTGAGTTCATCCCCCTCGAACTGGTAATCCTTCTGTATGAGTCCCGCCGAGAGCTCGCTCTGCGTCAGCACGTCTGATATGTCAAGCGTGTACACGTACAGCGGCTCCTCTCCGCGTATCTTCTCGAGCACGAATATGTCCGGGAACCTCATCGCAGTCTGGAACGCCATGTCTACTGCTGCCTGCCCCACTCCGAACTTTGATATCTCGGAGCGTATGAACTGCGAGAAGTTGAGCGAGCCCTGCAGGTAGTTGAGGAACTTCTCGAACTTTATCCTGAGCATGAATGTGGTGCCCACGTTTGAAAATATCGCCTCGTTTATGTCGGTCGGGTTTTGCGATGCTACTATAAGGCCGAACTGATATTTTCTGCCCTCCCTTACTATCATTATCGCGTCGCTCTTCTCGTCGCTTGCGACCTTCCATGCCTCGTCCAGCACCACTATTGTCTTGAGCCCCTTCGTCTCGCTCCATCCTTCGATTCTCATGCGCTCCTTGAGCGTCTGCAGTATGAAAAGCGCTGCAAGGGCCCTGAACCTTTCGTCGGGCAGGTTTGACAGGTCTATGTCAACCAGCCCGGATTCGGCTATCTTGCCAAGGTTTATTGTACTCTTCCTCGCGAAGTAGTCCTCGCCCTCCCTGGCAAACTGCCTGAGCCTGTATATTGCATTTTCAAGCTCTGCAGGGTATTCGTATGTGCCGTCCTGAAGGTGCTCTTCCATCAGCGATATCGCATCTTTTATTGTCGGCGCCTCCTTTTCTTCAGGCGCCTTTTCGGAAAGGTTGAATCCGGCATTCACATATGCCTGCTCTATTGCCTCCTCGGTAAGCCTTTTCTGCTCCGGGTAAAGCGATATGTCTGTGAGTATTTCGAAGGACGTTATTATCTGCTTGGTCCTGTCGAGGGGCTTCATGCCTGAAAGGTCCATTATGTTTATGAAGTCGCCTTTTCCAAGAGACACTATAGTGCCGCCGCTCTGCTTTACCCACGCCTTGTACTCGGCTGCCCAGTCTATTATGACTGCGTTGGTGTTCCATATGTAGCTTGCGCGTATCAAGAATGTCTTGACAAAGTAGCTTTTTCCTGCGCCGGTGATTCCCACTACGGATATGTGCGGGTTGGTTATGTTTGTGAAGGTCCAGCTGAATGGTATCTTGAATATTTTTGTAGTTCCTATGAATATGGCCTCGAACGGGTCGTTTATGAGCACGCTTGCCGGAGGCTCTGGCGGCCTGGATAGAAATGACCTTTTGCCTATTTCGTTGCTCATTATATGCTGCAATTTTAACAATGTCATTTTATTACCTCAGCTCTGCTGGTCAAAGTTCATTGCAAGCTCCGCGAAGGTTGTCGGAAGCGCATAGTTGAACTTGAACAGCGTGTATACCTCGCGGCCCACCACCCTTCTGAGCTCTATGTCAAGCGCGCTGAACGACACCTGCAGCTGCTTCACCTGGGCCTCGAGGGCGTCTATCGAAGCCTTCTCGCTCACACCTATTGCGGTGGTCTCTATGTACATGACAGCGCCTATGGGCCTCTCTCCCTGTGAAATCCTGTCTATCTTGGCCTGTATGCTGCTCATCTTTCTCCTTATGTCTGTAAGCACAACCTCGTTCGAATTGCCCTGCAGGGCCCTTGAAAGCTGGAACTCCTGATAGGACCTTTTGCCCTCGAGCTCGTCCCTGACAACCTGCACGTCCAGCCCGGTAGACAGTATATGGTATTTGAACGGGAAATTCAGGTTCATTACTATACGCTCCCATGTCTCAGGCGCCTGGATTAACTTGTATTCGTCGTCCTGCACATCCTCCGTTCTGAAAGTGTACCCGAAGAGGTTAGCGGTTATGTATGCCGTTGAATAGTAAAGCCCGTTGACGTTTTTTATCACTGCGCTCTGGTTTTTGTTTATCTTGTAGCCCTTCGCAGGCTGAAACGAAATTCCCATGAGCGAGGTTACGGCCGGGACTATGACAAAGTCCGCCCAGTTCATGGCCACTATTACAACCGCGGTGACAGCCAACAGCATCAGCGCTATCGCAGAGTATATTCCGCCGCCGAACATTGGCGATATGTTGAACCCTATCAGTATTATCACAAGCGAAAACAGCAGATACACAATTCCTTCCTCGTCCAACTATATCACCTGCTCCTGCACCTCCTTGTTTATCTGCTCAGTTACTGTTGAGAATGGTATAAGTGCTTCGGGCTCCACAAATTTGAGAAGACCGGGCCCGGTTATTATGCTAGGAGTAACCCCGAATACAGAGCCGATTCCGGACATGATTTCGCGTGCCTTCTGCTGGGCTATGCTCACCGCCTCGTACTCCTTTGATCCTACGGCAGACACCGTTAGGTATGACACAAGCTCGTAGGACGGGCTGCCGCCTATGCTGTCAAGCATGTTGCGCCACATTGCAAGCTTGCCGCGGACCCTTTCTATCTGGCTCTTGGGCGCGTTTTTCTGCAGCAAGTCCGCTTCTTCATTTTCCGTAGACGCTATCGTATCCCTGAGTTTCTGTATGTAGTCGTCCTTGTTCATCACATTAAGCTGCGTGGTAAATCTTACGGGGTCCCTGCTCAGGCCTATGAACCTGCTTACTTGGTTTGAAAAATCAAGCTTTTCGTCGTCGGTCATTTCGGTTGCGGACCTGTATAGCGGTACGGATATGAAGACCGTTGCTATGAAGTCGTCACCCTCCTTCTTGAGCAGCGAATCTGATGAAGTTGCAATCGTATACGGTGGTTCCTTGCTTATTACGACATTCTTTCCGGCGCGCCTGAAAAACGGCCCTATCAGGTAGCTGTAGTACCTTGAGGTAAAGGCCGTTATGTCTGCCAAAAGGGCTATGATAAGCACCACAATCTTGACTACGGCAGGTACGATGCTTGTCGGAAGTTCTGCTGCGATGCCCATCAGTATTGCGGACAGAAGGAATAGGCCAAGAAATTGGAACATTTTATTTGCCATTAAAGCATCACACCTTTGACATTATATTTCATGGGTTAATTTATATAAATCCTGTCCTTACTCTGCTGCCCATCATGCTGGACCCGCCTATGAAGTTTGCGACCTGCACTATAAAGGCGTAGGTAACTGCTATGATTAAGGCTGGATAGAATAGCACCATAAGCCAGAAACTTGTCATTGCGGACTGCACGCTCTGCACCGCGGTGACGACCGGGCTGTTTGGCCCTAGGGACTGTATTGATGAAATGCTGGTGGCGCTGAACCTTGTAAGCTGCGAAGACGCGGCGTTCAGGCTCAGTATTATGCTGGGCGCGGTAAAGTAGTATGCCACCGCGAATAGGGTCGGCATTACCAGATAGAAGCCTATGGCCATAGCTATCAGCATTCCGCCTAGTGATCTTGTAGGTATCAGTATGCGCAGTATCACCCCCGGTATTAAGAATACAGGTATTGCTGCAACAGAGAAAAATAATATCAGGTAATATTCGCCAAAAAGCGCAAGCACACCGTCTGCTATAAAGCTTGCAATTACCACCGCGGGCTCTATGAAGAAGACGTCCAATGGTATTTGGTAAGCCAAAGAAGCAACATCAATTGGAAGATTCTCGCCTCCAATGCTGAACGCTACTGTTATGCTGGTATACTCTGAATCGAAAAAGTATACATGGAAAAGCGAGGAGTATACGCCCCTTGCAGAGTATATCGTAGTGGTTATTAGATGGAGGGCGGTTGCGAACGGGTTTATTGCGCCTACGAAAACACCTGGTGTGACTCCGAGGATAACTGCTGAAACATAAAGGAATAATCCAACTATGAGGGCGCTTGCCAGGGCTTCGTACATTTCGCCTATGCCGAAGTTCCTGAGCCGGTCGTTCTTGGCGGCTGCGCCAACCATGAATATCATAGTGGCTATGAACATTGCAACAAGCACCACTATAAGCGCTAAAGGCAATTCACCAGACCACGCCTTAGATATCTGCGCGTTTATGGGGCAGTACCACGGCTCATTCTGCTCTATCTGCTGGGCAAGCGAAGCTGGAAGTGCTCCGCATTGCTGCTGCAATTTAGTAGGTGTTGCGCAGGCCACAGTGCCAGAGCCGCAAACATTTGCATAGGTTATGCATCCTGGCTGACATGAAACTCCAGTCTCTTCTATGTAACATGCGGAGTTGCAGCTTGGATAATACGCAGTTGTGCTTGCAGATGTTGTGGCAGTTGTGGTTGTTGTAGAGGTCTTCGATTGTTCGCAATAGGCAATGAAACCCTTTTTGCTGCATGAGGAATTGCAGCAAACCGCGGTTGTACTTCTAATGCACGTTTGGCCGGTTGAGCAGGGTGAAATTGTGCCTGTGCAGCCGTTTTCGCATATTTGAGCAAATGTAGGATCTGCAAGCACTGTGGATTGGCTTTGCGGTGCAGAATATCCGGCGGTGTTTAGATTGGCTAGACTCCCGTTGCCGGAAGCCTTAAAGCCGCTCTGGTAATTGCCTTGTGCGTAACTTACTGCATGAACTCCGCTAAGGATCTGCTGTTGTGCAGTAGTAAAACCTGCGTTGGCTGCCATATTCGCATAGCTCGCCATTACCAATGCCAGCACGGCCATCCAGATAAATGACATTGCCTTTTTGCGGTTCATGCCAACACTATATGAAGTTTGAAAGCAGAGACATAAAATCTATCCTTTCGCCTATGGCTTTTGAGAAGTCAACTATAAAAGCGTCAAGTATTATGAAGTTTAGGAAGGGTACGAAAGTAAGGCCCGCTATCAGGTACCCGAAAACAGTAAGTATCGAGCTTAACGTTGCTACCCCGCAAGAAGCACTGCTTGCCAAAGCAGATGTAGGGCTAATCGAAGCACCGGAAGTAAAGCTTGATGTAAATGCGCTTATTAAAGCGGTTGAGAAACAGCCTATTGATGCAGTACCTATATGGAAAGGCGCAAGCAATATGTTTGAATCCAAAAATCCGTAGGTAACGCTTACCAGCATAGGATATACCAGGCCGAGGCCGAGGCCCAGGGCTATTAGCGTGCCTCCGAAGCTTCTTGTGAAACCCATGGTGCGCATGACTAGCCCTATAGTGACAAATAGCGATAGCCATAGCAGAGAGCCCGAAACCAGTATCAGCTGCACTTGGTTCAGGACGAGGAAGAACAAAAGCGCTGAGAACATCATGGAAAGCACGCCCTCTGTGCCTTTTGGAAGTATACTGACGAGGGAAGCTGCAAATCCAACGCCGTTGAAGTCTAGGTTAAATGAGAAACCAGGAATAAGTGCGGTAATGTAAGAACCTATTGTGAGCATAGTAAAACCAGTGTATGCAAGCGTAGTGAAGGTTGAAAGATCGCAGTTCGAAAGGTTGAATATGGTGCCGTCGCTTGCAGCACTGCATGTTGGAGGCAGCAATCCAGTGGAAGAGTAAAGCCCCTGCGGATTCAGGAAGAATACATATACGAAGGCCGAGAATATGACAAGCATCAGTATTGAGAGCAGCGCTTCGTATACCTGAATCTTTGCCCAGTTCTTTGCGTTCTGGCTGTTTATTACAGAAGCCAGCGCATAGACCAGTGCCGCCACCATTATTATTACCAAAACAAAAAGCCCAGCCAATGGGAAAAAGGTTCTTGGGTTTATTGGGAAGCTTGAGGGCACGGGAGCTGCAGCAGGTATGGATGTTGTCGAGCTCGTACTTGAGGATGTGGAAGTCGACGTTGATGTTGACGTGCTTGAAGTTGAGGTAATTGAAGTCGAAGAACTGCTTGGCAGTATAGTAGTAGTTGTGGTGGAGGACGCCTGTCTTACGCAGTGGTACGCACGTAATGTGCCCGCTGGGCAGAAGCTTTGTACTGGCCCCGACTGGCAAGCATATCCAGGCGGACAGGATCCGAAGCCGCAGTTATTTGATATGGCTCCGCAGGTGTAGCCTGCAATGGGCTTAAAACTGACCGCGCTGCCGGTCGAATTCGGCAGGACCGCGGGCGCAGTGCCGGAGGCAGAGGCGTTTGCAACATTGCCCTCAAAGCCATAGCTGGGGTTATGCACTGCGGCATGATAAGCCATGACTAGCAGCAGGGCTAGCATGAACGCCGAAAAAAATGCTTTTTTATGTTGCGACATTTTATTTCACTGGCAGTTATATCGAACTCGCTTTGTTTGATTCCTTAAGAGCTGGATTCTGCGGCTAACGCCATATTTTCGACGGATTTGCCGTATGGAAATTTTTTCCGAATCATATGATGGCAGGTACATTGTTTCGCCTATATAAGATTTCTGAGCGCGCTGGATGAGGTCAGGCTGGGTGCTCCCAACAAGTCGCCCATAGTCTCGGTAAAGTCAAATGCGACTATGATTGACAGCACGACTGCCAGAAGGTCGTAAAGCATCTGGCTCCCGATTGTTTTTATGAATATTGCAGTGGCATTAAAATTGAATAGTTCGCCTATGTTGCCCGATGCGGAGCCAAGGCTAGTAATAACATTGCTAAAGGCGCGTTGTATATCGCCGAATAAGCTAGATATTGATGTTGGAGTACTGAATGGCTGGCTCGTGGTTGTCGGAAGTATCGCTAGAAGCAGGTTGAGCATCAGAGGCAGCATTATATAGAACCCTATGAAAAGACCCAGGAATGACCCCCCTGCAGCCCTTGTCCATGGCGTGGTCCTTAGCACTATGCCCAAGAAAAGGAAGAAAGGAAACAGTGAGTATATCAAGGCGAGCATTATTTCTACACCCATAAGGATGGCGGCCAGACCGCTGGCGAAATCCAGGACCATGTCGGCCGGGCCGACTAGGACGTATGCGCCTACGAAAGGCTCGTCGTTTGGCCCGAATTCGTCTGGTGCATAGCTTATGGATACGGAGGATATGAATTGCCACATGTTTGTGTATATTGAAAAATACACTATTTGCGGTATAACGTTTATTGTGCTGTACGCTAGCTTTCCGCAATCCGATAGGAATATCCTTGATGAGTTAAATGCTCCCTGGCCAAGTGCGAAATAGCTGTTTGGGCTTGTGCTTGTGGTGCTGCTTGACGAGGTAGAATTAACTACTGCGAAGCTGCCAAGCATCAGCGATATTATAAGCAGCGTGACTATTATTTCGCCGATTTCGGTCTTGCTGAACCGGGTAAGCACATCAATATGCAGCGACGTCCCTAAGGCATATGCAATTCCTACTATGGCTGCCAATTATAATTATAAGGAGGTAAGATATACCGAGCATTCCTGAGAGG